>JANJUO010000440.1 GCA_024710535.1 bacterium | reverse complement strand
ACATTTAGGAATAAGATATTTTCATCCAAAATCAAGAGTAATTAGAATTTCAGAAATGGGTGGAGAATTTCTTCATCCTACACAGGTTTATTCAATAATATCAAATATTTTTATCGGACTACTCTTATTGAGATTATATTTTGGAGGAGTGGGATTTGAAATGCTTGCTGGATTATATTTGATATTTTCTGGGATTGCAAGATTTGTAGAAGAATCTTATCGTGGTGAATCTCAAACAGAAATTAAATTTGGATTGAGAATCTATCAATGGTTTTCGATTTTAAGCGTATTGATTGGAATTTTTATTACAAGTTTACCAGTTGAAAAGTTAGATTCAACTTTTACATTTTCTTATCAATTGTTGATAATTCCATTAATTTTAGCATTATTAACAACATTTGCAATGGGAGTAGATTTTCCAAATTCAAACAAAAGATTCTCGAGATTAGTTTAAGCGATGCTTTGTAAATGTAAAATAACACAATAATTAAGAGAATCAAATGCCCTTAACAAATGCATCTCTCTGAGGTTTTCAGTTTTGTTGATTAATTCAATCTTCTTGGACAAAAAAAATGCTGTTGAGAATTTTCCCGACAGCATTTTTTTGAAAAAATATATCATTGATTAAAATGGTACTTCGTCGTCATCATTCATCCCATCATCATAAGAAGTAGAATCAATATCTGAAGGGAATCTCTCAGTGCCTTCTCCACCCGGCTTTTCTGCCATCAATATAAGATTTGTTGCTCTAATTTCAGTAACAAATTTCGTTACACCATCTTTTTCATAAGAGCGGGTTTTGATTTTTCCTTCAATATAAACTTTGCTTCCTTTTTTCAAAAATTTGTGAGCTCTTTCTGCTAAACCTTCCCACAAAACCACACTATGCCAGTCTGTGGATTCCTGCCATTCACCTGATTTGTTTTTGTAACTATCAGTAGTTGCAACACTTATAGTGCAAACAGAAATACCGCTGGGAGTGGTTCTTAATTCCGGATCTCTTCCCAGATTGCCAATTAATGTAGCTCGATTCAAACTTCTTGCCATAAATTACCTCGTATCATAATAAAGATTCAAATTACATTGCCAAAAAAAAGCAAGTTAATAATTTTTTTTATAAAATCAAAGAAAATTTTTATTAATTATAAAAAATTTGAAATCCAATTCCAGAATAATTATCAATTTCATTATAAAACAATCCATGCAAACTTTTTCCGTTGAAATAATAATAGCCAACAAAAATTCCTCTGTTTTTCTCTGTATTAATTAATAAACCAAATTGAAAAGCAGTTTGATAAAAATTATCGCTCACCAATCCTAATTTATAATCAAAACCACCGGACAAATCAATTTTATTTATAATATTGTATGAAAAGTCTGTTCCAACATTAAATATTTGAGATTCGGCGGCATCAGGAGCATTCGAAAAAATATAATTATGCCCAAAATAAATTCTAATACCATTAGGGATTAATTCAGATTTGAATAAAGAATCAATTGCAAAAGTAAAATCAGCAAATTCTCTACTATATACAAAAGGCATTTTATAAAAATTTCCACTTGAAGAAAATCCGTCAACCAAATGAGCAGAAATATGTGCCAATCTTAGTCTTGCACTTACTTCTTGCGAGAAAATTCTTGTTTTGTACGAAGAATTAATTCCAAAAAAATAATCAGATGTCTCAACTGGAAACTTGAAATTTTTCTCAGAACGCAATCTTGTAAATGTAAAAAAATCTGCTCCAAATCTTAATTTATCTTTTTGAATTTCAAGCAGATCGAAAGATGCTCCTATATCAAGTCTTAAATTATCCTGATTTGTTTGAATAATTGAACCAATTCTGCCTTCCAAAGGGTTAGCATTTAATGGCTTGAATAATAAATTATTTATTGCATAAGATTCAATACTAAAAAAACAAATCAAGAATATAATTGATATTTTCATAATTTTAATGTGATAATGTGTTTAAAATAACAAAAATAACTATTATTTATACAATATTAAAATATTATTACAGTCAAATATTTTTTAAAGATATTGATTTGGGAAATAATGAAAAGAATAATAGTTTTTTTAATTCTTTTTATAACGGTGAGTAGTGTTTATTCTCAAAAAACACTTTGGGCAGATAAGATTATTGGTTTTTCGAGTGATGGTGGTATAAAGAAATTTTCTGCAAAGCAAATACTTGGCACTCCTTCGGTTATGCCTTATTTTGGATATTCGCCCTGTGCATGGTCTCCAAAATTAATGACACGCAAAACCGAGTGGATACAAGTTGGATTTTCTGAGCCAATTCATGCACAGCAAGTTGTAATAAATGAAAATAATTTTCCTGGTGCAATTTCTCAAGTAATTTTATACGATTCATTAGAACGTGGTATTCAAGTTTATTCAAATAATTCAGTTAATCAAGATGAAGAAGAGGGCAAACTTACTCATATATTTTTCCCCATGACATCATACAGAGTTTATTCGGTCAGAATCAATGTAAGTTTGCTGAAATATATCGAAAGATATCAGATAGATGCCGTTGCAATTTCCGAAAGTGCAGATTCCGTCACAATCGCAATTAATACACCGCCCGATGAAAATGAGTTTTCTCCTGAGCATTTAAGTGATATGGTTAATACAAATTCTGCAGAACTTGCTCCGATTATTTCAACAGACGGAAAATTATTGATCTTTACAAGAGATACACATCCTGACAATATGGGTGCAGAAAAAAAACAGGATGTTTGGTATGCTGAAATGGATGCAGATGGACAATTCACAAATGTGAAAAATTTCGGACCCCCAATCAACAACAACGGCTCAAATTTTGCAATTTCGATTACTCAAGATGGAAATTCGCTTTTTTTAGGAAATGTTTATTTGCCTGATGGAACAATGAAGCCTGGTTTTTCAATTAGTTATAAAGATGGAAATAATTGGTCTTTCCCTGATTCTGTCAAAATCAGAAATTATTATAATTACAGCAAATCTGGAAGTTATTGCCTTGCCGGAAATGGCAAAGTAATGATATTTGCAATTCAAAGAGAAGACAGTTACGGCGAAAACGATTTGTATGTAAGTTTTTTGGAGAAAGATGGCTATTGGTCTGTACCAAAAAATTTAGGCAATATAATCAATACTGCTGATGAAGAGATTTCTCCATTTCTTGCTTCGGATGGGGTAACCCTATATTTTTCAACAGCTGGCAAGCCCGGCTACGGAATGCATGATATGTTTTTTTCGAAGAGATTAGACGATTCTTGGACTAATTGGTCAGAGCCGATAAATTTGGGAGAAAAAATCAATTCTGCAGGATGGGATGCTTATTATACAATTCCTGCAAGCGGCGAATATGCTTATTATGTAGCAAATTTTAATGACGGAAGAAAAGAAGATATTTATCGAATTAAATTGCCAGAAAAAATAAAGCCGCAAGCAGTTGTTATGATTTCTGGAAAAGTAATCAACAAAAAAAACAATAAGCCATTATCAGCTTCGATACTTTATGAAATTCTGCCTGAGGGAACTTCTGCAGGTCAAGCACGCTCCAATCCTGCCAACGGTGAATATAGAATTGTATTGCCAGCCGGCTCTAACTATGGTTACCTTGCCCAAGCAGATGGCTTCATTTCTGTAAATGAAAATCTTGATTTAAGTCATGAAACTAAATATCGAGAAATCAACCAAAATTTGTATTTGGTTCCTGTTGAGAAAGGGCAAAAACTAAATATAAATAATATATTTTTTGAAACTAATAAATTTGCATTATTGGATGCCTCATTTTTGGAATTAGATAGAATTGTTGAATTTTTAGAAAAAAATTCAACTGTTAATATCAAAATCGAAGGACATACGGATAATGTAGGCGATGAAAAGTATAACAAAAAATTATCATTAATGCGTGCAGGTTCTGTTGTTAATTACATCATATCCAAAGGAATTGATAAATCACGAATCGTTAAATCAGGAGCCGGTTCGAAATCACCTATTGCATCAAATAAAAACGAAAAAGGCAGACGCCAAAATCGAAGAGTTGAAATGACAATAATGGAAGAATAAAATTTCTTTGCTAATAGATAGAAATTACTAATTATTTTATCAAGTTACAGATATTTACAAAATCAAAATTCATAAAAAATCCCGTTGAAATGGATGTTATTAACCATAAAATATCCACTTCGTACGGAGCTTTTGCAAAAAATAATAATTGTTTTCTACAGACTGGTTGCAACTACTTTGCTTTCGATATGCACTTCGTACTACTAAACGAACTGTGATTGTTCTGTGGCTGTTCAATAAGTATAAATTTCAGGAATAAGCAATGATGCTTGTTCTACTAAGTCTTTATAAATATAGTAGGTCAAACATCCTTGTTTGACAATAATTATCAAAAATTATTCTTATTAGACAACCTCATTTTGAGCGTCTGCTGTAACAACTGACGTAACAAAAATTGATTAAAATCTTCAGCTTTATATCGAAATAAGCAGGAAAGGGATGAAGTTGAAAAAATACATCCGATGTTTTAGAAGCATCGGATGAAATGAATTAGTTATGATGGAATATTTTATATCAATTTCTATAATTCTACTTCAAATCTAATCACTACATCAAAGCGTGCCTTTATAAGCTTGAATGTCTTGGAGTAGTATTTTCCGTCAGTACCCTTAACTCCGCTATACTCGGTGATTATGTAGTAGTATGGCTTATCTTTGAGTGTTGTTGATACTGCTTTTGCAACCGAATCCGGAACCTGAACAATATGCTGAGCAGTTCGGTAATAATCCTTAATTTTCACATTTCTGAATTCACCAATTGTATATAAAGGATATGCCGGATCTTTAATAAATTTTGTAGAATCAATAGATTGCTCGTCCCATGGCTTGATAGGTTTGGCAAATTGCAAACTGTATTTCACATATTCAAATTCCAAATCATCAACAGCAGGATTGAATGGCTTTCCATCATCATAAATAAGAGAATC
>JANJUO010000409.1 GCA_024710535.1 bacterium | reverse complement strand
TATTTGATTCCACCAAAGAAGAATCTTTCAATTTTTCATGGTAGATTGATATTATCAGAACAAGATCACTACAGAGGCGTTAATTTGCCGATTGACGTGTTCTTGAAATCACTCGCTGAAGATCAGGGCGAAAAGGCAATTAGCATCATTCTCTCGGGAACAGGAAGCGATGGTACGCGTGGAGTGAGAGCAATTAAAGAATATGGCGGAATGGTTATGGTGCAGAAGGAGGATACTGCAAAGTTTGATGGTATGCCTCGAGCAGCAATTGCAACAGGTCTGACTGATTTCATTCTTCCACCGGAAGAAATGCCAAAGCAGTTATTAGCATATATTAAGCATCCATATTCTGTAAAAATTGAACGGTCTGACACTCTTTTGAGTGATGAAGAAGGTTTAACTAAAATTTTCTCGATTTTAAGAGAAAAGTGCAAGATTGACTTTACTTTTTATAAGCCAAGCACCGTTACACGAAGAATTGAACGAAGAATGTCAATTAATCAAATTGATACGATCAAAGATTATGCTAATTATTTACAAAATTACCAGAGTGAAGCAACTTCTTTATATCGTGAACTACTAATTGGAGTAACCAGTTTTTTCAGAGATCAAGAAGCATTCGATGTTCTAAAAGAAAAATGGTTTCCTGAATTGTTTGGCTCAACTCCAAATAGAGAATTACGCTTTTGGGTTGCCGGATGTTCGACAGGAGAAGAGGCATATAGCATTGCGATACTTGCAAAAGAATGTATGGAAGCAATGAATTTATCATTAGATATTAAAATATTTGCAACAGATATTGATAAAGAAGCAATTCAATTTGCCGCACAAGGAACATATCCCGAAAGTATTGCCGCAGATTTATCTCCAATGTATTTAGCAAAGTATTTTTATAAAAAAGATGATTCATTCCAGATAATTCGACCTATTCGTGAAATGGTTGTATTTGCCCAACACAATTTAATAAAAGATCCTCCTTTCACAAACATTAGTTTTCTGAGTTGCAGAAATCTTTTAATATATTTACAACCAATTTTACAGCAGAAAGTATTTGATTTCTTTAATTTTTCACTCGTTTCAGGTGGAATTATGTTCTTAGGAACAAGTGAATCTACTGGCGATAAAGCAGAATACTTCGAAGTATTAGAGCAGAAACTCAAGATTTATCGTTCTAAAGGCAGAACAAAGCCATACCTTGAAACATCTCATATTTTGTCGGTTACCGATACACGTTCCCGAGATTTAAGAAATCAATATTCAGGTGTTAGACGCCAATTAAAATCAGCCGAAGAAGAGCGTGTATTGGAGAGATTCATTCAGACAGTTGCCAAAGATTACTTTCCACTTACATTGATTGTTAATGAACACTTTGAAATATTACAAACATTTGGCGAAACACAAGAATATTTCAAATTACCATCAGGAAAAATGGTTAATGACATTACAAAAATGGCTCTGAAAGAATTATCTGTGCCTCTTTCTACCGGAATACAGAAAGTATTCAGACAAAGAAACGAATTAAGATTTTCGAATATCAGACTATCTATAAATAACCAAGATAGAATTGTTGAATTATTTATCAAACCTTTAGCCGAAAAGAAAGGACAAGAGCCTCTTGTGCTTATTTTTATTGGTGAAATTAAAAGAAGCGAAGTTGTAGAAACCACTTCTTCATTCCAATCTTATGATTTATCGAAAGAAGCAGAAGAGCATCTTAGAGAACTCGAACTTGACTTGCAATTTACGCGCGAAAATCTTCAAGCAACCATCGAAGAGTTAGAAACATCTAATGAAGAATTACAAGCAACGAATGAAGAATTATTAGCAAGCAATGAAGAATTACAATCTACAAATGAAGAATTACAATCCACAAACGAAGAGTTATTCACTGTTAATGCAGAGTATCAAAGCAAAATTCTTGAACTGACAGAATTACATAATGATATTGATAATCTCTTGGAAGCATCGCTGATAGGACAACTTATTCTTGACGAAAACTTGGAAATCAGAAGATTCTCTCCTCAAATAACATCAATATTCGCTCTTCTGAATAACGATGTTGGAAGACCGATAACGCACATCTCTCATAAGATCCAAAATATTGATCCTTTACTTTTCATAAAAGAAGTTCAAAGATTTTCAAAGATTATTGAGCGAGAAGTAGTTACTCAAAATGGAGATTGGTTTTTTATGAGGATTTCTCCATACAAAGTTTCGCCAAAAGCATTTTCGGGAATAGTGGTTTCATTTGTTAATATCAACAAATTAAAGAAGTATCAAGAAGATTTGAACCTTGCAGAAGAAAAGTTTATAACTCTTTTCGAAACTATGGAATTGGGAGTAGTTTATCAAAATGTTAATGGTGAGATTATTTTAGTTAATCCAGCGGCAGAACAAATTCTGGGATTATCAATAGAGCAAATGCAAGGAAAAAAATCCATTGATCCTCTATGGCGAGCAATTTATGAAGATGGTACTCCATTTGATGGCGATAAACATCCTTCAATGGTGGCATTGAAAACGGGCAAAAGAGTCAATAATGTGATTATGGGAGTTTTTAATCCACAGAAATTCAATTATACATGGATAAATATTTGTGCCGTGCCTCAATTCTTGATGGGAAAGAAGAAGCCATACCAAGTTTATTCTACATTTGAAGATATTACAAAGAAGAAAGAAGCTGAATCTATATTGAAAAATAGCGAAGAGCTATATCGAATTCTATTTACGGAGATCAAAAGTGGTATAGCTTTGCATCAGATGATCTATGATGATAAGCACAATCCTATCGACTATATGTTTCTTAAAGTAAATCCATTATTTGAAGAACTTACCGGTATTGATGCTGATAAGGCAATTGGGAATACAGTTAAGCAATTAATGCCGAATATCGAACAATCTTGGATTGATAATTATGATAAAGTGATTCAAACCGGTGAACCATTAGAATTCAAAGAGCATACTATTGCCTTAAGTAAGACTTTCATGGGTAGAGCTTTCAAAATTTCAAACGATAAGTTTGCAGTTGTATTTGAAGAAGTTAAATAATTTTAAATAATAAATTGATTTATGGTAATTAATTATGAGTAATGAAATTTCGGACAGAATGAAAGATTTGCGACTTAGAGCAGAATCGATCATCAAAGAAAATAATGAAATAAATGAAAGTATTTCTAATAAAGATTTATCTGATATTATTCATGAATTGAGTGTTTATCAGATTGAACTCGAACTTCAAAATGAAGAATTGAGAAGCACTCAGAAAGAATTAGAGCTTACAAGGAATAATTATATAGATCTTTTTAATCAAGCCCCCAACGGTTATATCATTCTTTCCGATATTGGGCAAATTATTCAGGTTAATAGCACCTTTGCTGATATGATTAAGATTGATGCCTCCAAACTTATCAGAAAGAGTTTCATTGATTATATCGCAGATGATGATAAAGCGGAATTCATTGGAAGATTTAAAGCATTTTTCAAAAGTCCTGAAAACAAGTCTCTTGAAATACGGCTTGCAAGAGCTCATGCTGAGCCAATATTTGTAACAATTAGCGGCAGAAATATTTCCGGTCAAAACTTGAATAATATTGAAAGCAATCATAGTTTACTATTATCAATCACAGATATAAGCACTCGCAAGCAGACAGAAGAGAAATTATTAGAACAAAACCAACTTCTCGAACAGCAATACGAAGAATATATGCAATTGAATGAAGAACTAAGAGTTACGAATTATAATTTAGAAATTACCAAACAGCAAGCAGAAGAAAGCGAAGTAAAATATAAAGCAATTTTCGAAGCAAATTCAGATAGTATTACAATCTTTCGTATCGACGAAACAAATGGTATGCCATCTAACATGTTGGAAATGAATGATAACACTGCCAAACTTACGGGATATTCAAAAGAAGAAATGCTACAAATGACAGCTCTTGATTTCGAAGTAGATCCATCAATTGAAATCATTCAAAAACGAATTGTAGATCTACAAGCAAAGGGATTTACAAGTTTTGAAACCAATATTAAACATAAAGATGGACATTTAATCGATGCGGAAGTGAAAGTAATTGTTTTCAATTATAAAGGTCAAACCGCTCTAATGAATATTATAAGAGATATTACAGAGAGGAAGCAAGCTGAGGAAGTGATACGTATAAGCGAAGAACGTTATCGTAGTTTGATTACAAATCTCAACGTAGGTATAGTGGTTCATTCAGGTGATACTTCAATTATTATGAGCAATGCAAGAGCAGAAGAACTACTTGGCTTAAGCGAAGATCAAATGAAAGGAAAAGTAGCAATTGATCCACAATGGAAATTTATTTATGAAGATTATTCTGCAATTCCAATTAACGAATATCCGATAATGCGAATTCTTAACAGCAAAGAACCTTTAAATAATATGATTGGAGGCGTCTGCCGTACATCCAGCGATACAGCATGGGTAATTGTTAATGGATTTCCAGTTTTGAATAGTAATGGAGAAATATCAGAAATAATAATAAGTTTTATTGATATCACCTCTCGCAAGCAGGCAGAAGAAAAATTAAAAGAGAGCGAAATCAACTATCGCAGACTATTTGAGACCTTGAGTGAGGGCGTGGCTTTGAATGAGATTATCTATAATAATGAGGGAGAGATGGTTGACTATCGCATCCTGGAGGTCAATCCCGCTTATTATAAGACTGCTCTATATGATGGTCAGGTAGTGAATCGTACGGCGACCGATCTTTATCAAATGCCGGCGGAGTTTATAACAGCTTTCTGGAGAGTGCACAAATTTCATGACGAAGTTCAATTCACTGAAATGACAAGCCCTGTTACTGGTCGCTTTCTTTTGGTTGCTACTTCGCCATTTGTGAACGATCGATTTGTTACATCATTTATAGATATTACCGATCGAAAGGAAGCAGAAGAAAAATTAAGACAAAGCGAAGCAATAAAAAACAAGATGATTTCCAATATTGGAGATGTTATTGTTATTATTGATAAAGATGGTATAAACAGATACAAGAGCCCTAATATCGAACAATTATTTGGATGGACTCCCGAAGATGCGATTGGAAAAAGTACTTGGGAAAATGTACATCCGGAAGATGTAGAACTTGCGCAAAACTTTGTTGGAAACCTATCAAAAGAACATAATGCTACCGGATCAATCGAACTAAGATATAAAAGAAAAGATGATACTTATGTTTGGATAAAAATTACTATAACAAATCTATTGCAAGACCCTGAAATACAAGGCTTTCTTGGGAATTACCATGATATTACAAAAAGAAAAAGAACAGAGCTGGAACTTATCGAAGCCAAAGAAAAAGCAGAAGAAAGCGATAGACTAAAAACAGCATTTCTGCAAAATATGTCACACGAAATTAGAACTCCACTAAATGGTATTCTTGGTTTCTCTAATTTACTTCAAGATGAAAATATTGAAAAAGATGAGATAAAAGAATATACAGAATTAATTTATAAAGGCGGACAGCGCCTTTTGGAAATAATTAATAATGTGCTCGATTTATCCAAAATTGAAACCGGACAAATTCAAATCCTAAACAACACATTCGCACTTAATTCTCTAATGGATAACCTACATTCTTTCTTTATGCCATTTGCAAGTGCAAAAAATCTAAAACTAAATTATTCTACTGTATTAAAAAATGATGAATGTGACATTATTTTGGATGAAATGAGACTTAATCAAATACTAACCAATCTTATAAATAACGCAATTAAATTTACATCCAAAGGAAGTATTGATTTCGGCTACGAAATTGTAAATAAATTATCTTATAAATCACATATTCAGTTCTTTGTTAAAGATACAGGATATGGTATTGCATCCGAATCCCACAGCAAAATATTTGAAAGGTTTGTGCAGGTAGATCAAAATTCGACTCGCGAACATGAAGGTGCAGGTCTTGGTCTTCCTATTTGTAAAGGGCTTGTTGAAATTCTTGGTGGCGAGATTTGGCTTGAAAGTGAAATAAGCAAAGGAACAACATTTTTCTTTACAATTCCATTCATACATGTTCCTTCAGTAGTTCATCAAAAACAAGAAATAGCACCCGAACATAAAATCCAAAAGGTAATTCGAATAGTGATAGCAGAAGATGATAATGCAAATTATATTTATCTTAGTAAATTGTTAAAGAAAACACAATTTGAATTGATTCATTTTGCTAATGGCAAGCAGGCAGTTGATTTTATCCGTGATAATTCTGAAGTTGACTTAGTTTTGATGGATATTCGTATGCCGAAAATGGACGGAATAGAAGCCACATTACAGATAAAAGCAATTAGACCTGATTTGCCTGTAATTGCGCAAACTGCCTATGCCTTCCAAGAAGAAAGGAAAAAGATATTATCTTATGGATTTAATGATTATATATCCAAACCTTTTAGCAGTAAGGATATACTCGATTTAATTTATAAATTTATTAATTAGGATTTGGATAAATTGTTTTAATTAATCAAAAAGAAGTTCTTCGATATAAGTATTACTACGTATTTTATAAATTAATATTGATTGAAATATTGCAAAATTATAAACAAAGAAAACCTTCCTAGGAATTAATATCTTAGGAAGGTTTTATTATAAATAAATTATCTATTGATTGTAATAATTCATGATTCAATTAATTATTAATACCAACACTATATTCAAGAGTAATGCTCCAAGGACCATAATTATTACCATTTACAGCTCTTACACGTGCCAAATATTCTCCCGGAGGATCTGCGTGATAAAAATTAGTATTTGTTCCTGCACTAAGAGAATTCCAATTAGAATCAGATAGCAAGCGGAATTGAAATTCATAATATTCTGCATTTGGAACTTCATTCCAAAGAAAATAAAATGTATCAGAATTATAACGGAAATTATCCGGTGGTATTAATGGCGGTGCAAAATTATATTGTATAACCATAGAAAAAGGACCAAATCCATTAGAATTTCTTGCACGTATTTTATAATACATTTTTATATTAGGAGATTCTTCATAACTGCAACTTGTACCGGAGTCAGCCCAGTATTCAGTATAATTAATACCATCCGATGAACTCTGCAGCTCATAACTTGTTGCATTATTAACAGCATTCCATGTAAATTCATAACTTAGAGGATTAAACATAAAGTTTTGTGGAGCAGTTAAAGAGCCTGGTGATACATTAGTGTAGATAATATAATCATTGTATTTAGCGTAATTGGTTTTTTCATAAACACGTTTACCTATTTCACAATAATTAACAACATATTTATAAAGTTCATTACCTTTCATAATGCGTTCTCTTGTCTTACTATCACGAAGTTCAATTGCAGAAGCATAATCATTCAAAGCTGACTCAAAAGAAGATATTTGATCTGCGTAGTTGTCAAGATCGCTCTGCGTTAGTCCTGTTGATGACAATTCTGAAAGATAGCCAGTCATACGTCCAAGAATTTTATTTGCACTACCAAGAAGAACATCGTCTGATACTTTACTAACAGATAATGCACCTAGAGATTTATATTGTGGCGAACTTGTTCCCCATTTCAATTGCACACGCAATGCCATATTTCGTATTGTTTCACGCAATTGTTCGGCAATTTGATTTTTTGTTTGTGTAGCAAGCATCATATCACCAAGATAAGCATCATCAGATGGAAATGTTTCAAATTCATCACCTAAATTTCTAAGGTCATTAATTAATGAATCATTAATACCAAATACTGAGACGTCGTCCAAATCTCTTGAAAGTCGTACACATAGATCTGATGCAAACATACATAATTCAGCATCTAACATACGATAATCACGCTTAAATTCTACAGAAGCCATAGTCTATCTCCTTGAATAAAAAAAATTATATATTGAAATATATAACGAATATATTAAATAAATTATTTTATAAAAATGTAAAAATAATATATTATTACAAAAAAATTAAAATATTCTGAAAATATAATTGTAGCTTATGGAAAATATTATGAAGCTGAAGGTAATAAGAAGAATATAGATGTAAATGATTATGTAACAGATGGAAATAATTTCGAATCTGTTGGAAATAAATTTGTAGCAAATGGAGATAACAATGAAGTTCTTGGAAATAGTTTTGTAGCAGATGGAAATAATTTTGTAGCTGTTGGAAATAGTATTGTAGCAGATGGAAATAATTTTGTAGCAGATGGAAATAGTATTGTAGCAATTAAATATATATCTGTATCACTGCAAAAATTAAACGAAATAATCAATTTAATAAAAAATATTTTTCACTATTATATTTTATTTATATGGTATATAATTTGAATAATAT
>JANJUO010000384.1 GCA_024710535.1 bacterium | reverse complement strand
ATGACAAACAGCCAACACATGATTTGGATGCTTGATGAATACGAAAAAATCACTGGTGAAAAATCACCTGGATTCATTACTGGAAAACCACTTGGTTTGGGCGGTTCATTAGGTAGAACAGAAGCAACTGGTTACGGTGTTATGTACACAGTTAGAGAAGCATTAAATGAATTAGGCATTGATATCAAAAATACTACTGCTTCATTCCAAGGCTTCGGTAACGTTTCTCAATATGCTATTGATTTATACACTCAATATGGTGGCAAAGCAATTGCTGTTTCAAGTTGGGATAATAAAGCAAAGAAAGCCGTTACATATAGAAAAATGGACGGTATTGATTTTAAAGCACTTCTTGAAATCACTGACAGATTTGGTCAAATCGATCCAGATCAAGCACGTGAAAGAGGTTATGAAATTCTTGATGGTAATGCTTGGATCGAACAAGAAGTTGATATTCTTATTCCAGCCGCATTAGAAAACCAAGTTAATGCAGACACAGTTAATTTGATTAAACCAACTGTAAGAGTTATGGCAGAAGGCGCAAATGGTCCAACAACTCCTGAAGCAGACGAAGTATTGAAAGCAAAAGGCGTATGGGTTATTCCTGACTTCTTGGCTAATGCTGGTGGCGTAACTTGCTCATATTTCGAACAAGTACAATGTAATATGAACTACTTCTGGACAAAAGAAGAAGTATTAGAAAAATTAGACCAAAAAATGACTGTTGCTTATAAAGCAGTTTCAGATTTGGCACGCAACAAAAACATTTATATGAGAGATGCAGCTTATATGATTTCAATTTCAAGAGTTGCTGATGCATGCAAAATGCGCGGTTGGGTATAATCGTTTTATTTGAATAATAAAAGAGCCGTAGAGTTTTTCTGCGGCTTTTTTTTATTGAATAAAATGTATTTTTTTTTATTTTTATATTTTTATCAATAAACTTTTTGATAATTGAAAATTAACCAAAACTAAATTAAAAATTATGATTATTAAAATGCAAAAATTTCATATTTTTGTATTTTGCATTTGCAAAAATTTATTGTTTTAAAAGTTAGTTACATATTATATTATAGAATGGAAAAACAACGAACAATTAGCAAACCTGTAGCATTTTCGGGAATTGGGCTTCATACAGGTAATACTTCCACTATTACATTTCATCCTGCACCTGCAGATTATGGTTACGTTTTTGTTAGAACAGACATTGACGGTAATCCGGAGATACCTGCATTGGTTGATTATGTTGTTGATTTGTCTCGTGGAACCACTCTTGGTTTGAATGGTGTACAAGTTCATACCGTTGAGCATGTATTGGCATCATTAGCCGGCTTGAAGATTGATAATTGCAGAATCGAATTGGATGCAAACGAGCCACCTGTTGTTGATGGTAGTTCGATGCCTTATGTTGAGGCAATTCTCAGCGCTGGAATAACCGAACTCGACAAACCAAGAAAATATTTCGAAATCAAGGAAACTGTTCGATATATTAACGAAGCCAAGCACGTGGAAATTGTTGCTTTGCCTACAAATGATTTCAGAATCACAGTAATGGTAGATTATTTCAATCCTGCTCTTGGCAGTCAGCATACAGGTATGTTCGATTTGGAACGTGAATTTGTTACAGAATTTGCTCCTGCAAGAACTTTTTGCTTCTTAACCGAAGTTCAAATGCTCTACAAAAACGGTCTTATCAAAGGCGGAAGTTTGGATAGCGCTATTGTAATTATCGATAAAGAAGTCGTGGATAGCGAACTTAATGAATTGAAAGAACTTTTCAAATTGGAAGATACTCCTGCTTTGGGGGATAATGGCATTCTTAACGGCATTTCATTACGATTCAAGAATGAACCTGCTCGTCATAAATTACTTGATATGATTGGAGATTTGGCGTTGGTAGGCGTTCCTTTAAAAGGACAAATTCTTGCCGCAAGACCTGGTCATTATAGCAATATTGAGTTTGGGAAATTAATTCGTAAGCAATACCTTGAAGCATTGGAAAAAGAGAAATACGATCCTTCGAAAACAACAGAAGTTTTTTATGATATTAATCAAATTATGGAGATTCTTCCACATAGATATCCATTTTTGCTGGTTGATCGAGTTATTTCTTATGATGAGCATACAGATACAGTTATTGCTTACAAAAATGTTACAATAAATGAGCCATTCTTTACTGGGCATTTTCCTGTTATGCCGGTATTTCCTGGCGTTTTGATAATGGAGGCACTTGCTCAGGTAGGCGGAATTATTTTAGCAAAGAAAACTGATGATTATCAAAATAAATTAGCATTTTATATGGGAATAAAAAATGCTAAATTCAGACGACCTGTGGTTCCCGGCGATCAAATGGTTATGGAAGTGAAACTCGTTTACAAAAGATTCAATACATTTACATTCAACGGCAAGGCAATGGTTGGCGGACAAATTGTTGCTGAAGCAGAATTTCAAGCCGCAGTTGTTGATAGGAAGTAAAGTATGTCGGTACAAATACATCCTACAGCAATTATCTCTCCAGAAGTTAAACTTGGCGAAAATGTAATTATTGGTCCCTTTTCGATTATTGAGGACGATGTAGAAATTGGTGATAATACAAACATCAAATCCTCTGCTGTTATTGGAAAAGGTGCAAGAATTGGCAAAAATGTTCAGATTTTTTCTTCTGCAGTGGTTGGTACTCAGCCACAAGACCTAAAATTCAGAGGCGAAACTACATACACAATCATTGGCGATAATACAGTTATTCGTGAGTTTGCTACTATTAATCGAGGAACTGCAGAAACCGGTAAGACAGAGGTTGGAAAGAACTGCTTGATAATGTCGTATTGCCATGTGGCACACGATTGCTTAGTTGGCGATAATGTAATTATGTCGAATGTGGCGCAACTTGCCGGTCATGTTACAATCGAAGAATGGGTGATTTTGGGCGGTGTTACTAAAATCCATCAATTCTGCAAAGTTGGCAAACATTCTATGATTGGAGCAGATACCAAAGTTACCAAAGATGTGGCTCCATACACTCTCATAGATAGAAAGCCTGCACAAGTGGAAGGGATTAATAAAATTGGGCTTCGCAGACGCGGCTTTTCACCTGAATTGATTAAGGAAATTGAATTGTTTTATGATACGATTCTATTTTCCGGACAGAACAATACAGATGGAATTGCAAGTTTTCTAAAAAATAATATTCCTTCACCCGAAGTTAATTATATTATTGATTTTATCAAAACATCCGTCCGCGGCATCCATAGATAAAATTTCAAAGTCTGTTAATGCAAAGAGTTGCTTGATAATTTCAAACAACTCTTTTTTTTTGGTTTAATAATTCAATAGTTTTGAAAATGCATTGATTATTTGATAATATTGAAAGTACTTGCTAAATTCAATGAGATATTTGATAATTAACTTTCAAGAATCATTAAATTGGGATTTTTCATCTTTATATTTTTACTTATCAAAACTTTTCAATATTAATTATTTTTCATGAATTAAATAAATTCAATTGCTAAAAAATGTGTTTATAATCAGTTTTTGTAGCTCCTATCCATGAATTTCACAGTTTTCAGCAAGTATATATTCAAATTGAAAAATATAAAAACAGAAAAAAATATAAATCGAAGCACTATTTGTTAACTTTCTGTAGATCATATAAACTATTGATATCCTTGTCGCTTAATGCTTCAGAAAATACTGTTAAATCATCGAATAAGCCATAATATGATGAGTTATATGGGCTATCGTATCTTGTTCCAATTTTAATACCGTAATTGTTTGAATGTGCCGGAATTATACTTGAAAATGTATCTTTCAATTGCCCATTAATGTAAATCTTTATAATTTTACTTCGATATGTAATCGTAACATTTGTCCAAATATTTGGCGATATTACATTTTTTGTGTCTGAGTAGGTGTATTCTCCAGTCGAATTAAAATTATAAAATATTGATTTGAAAGATCCTTGCTTATTGATCGCAAAAGTGTAAGTTTGAAAACCGACATCCCAATGCCCCCAACGAGAAAC
>JANJUO010000377.1 GCA_024710535.1 bacterium | reverse complement strand
TGGTCATATCACGCTTCGTTTGGCGGACATGATGGTATCCAACTTGCAATTGGCAAATCTTTCAGACCCGGCGTTGATTTTCTTTTTCCTTATTATCGTGATATGCTTACAGCGTTAACAGCCGGCATAACTCCCGAAGAAATTATTTTGAATGGCTTAAGCAAAGATACAGATGTAGCCGGTGGTGGCAGACACATGAGTAATCACTTTGCGAAACCATCAATCGGCATTCAAAATGTTTCATCATGTACCGGTAATCACTCATTGCATGCAGTAGGTGTTGCAAGAGCGATCGAACGCTATAATGGCGATGAAGTATCGATATATTCCGGTGGCGAATCCGCAAGTTCCGAAGGATATTTCTATGAAGCACTAAACTGGGCATCACTCGAAAAATTGCCAGTGGTTTTTGTTTTGCAAAACAATAAATATGGTATATCCGTTCCTCATACAGATCAAACAGCAAATGTTATTGTATCTGAAAATTACAAGGGCTTGAAAGATTTAGGAATCTTTAATTGCGATGGTAGAGATTATTTTGATTCATTCAGAACAATGCAAGCCGCAATTGAATATGCGAAATCAGGCAAAGGTCCCGCACTGGTTCATGCAGATTGCGATAGAATTGGATCACATTCAAATTCCGATAGACACGAATTATATCGATCCGAGCAAGAAAGAAACGAAGTGAAATTGCGAGATCCATTAATGCAATTCCGCTGGCATGTAATAAATAAAGGTATATTAAGCGAAGAAGAACTTTACAAAATTGAAGAAGAAAACAAAGAATTGATTTTCCGTGCCGCAGATTTAGCGGAAGCCGCCCCAAATGCAGACGGAAAAAAATGGGATCAATTTATTTTGCCTCCAGCCGCATTCACCGGAAGTGAAAGAGATACTGCAAATTATTCAGTCAATCATTCTATTACAATGATCGAAGCAATAAACAAGACATTGAAAGAAGAATTCAGATCAAACCCTGATACATTTCTATGGGGGCAAGACATTGGCAAAGGTGGTGTCTTTAATGTTGTGAAAGGGATGCCGGAAGAATTTGGCAAAAAAAGAGTATTTAATGCTCCGATAGCGGAAGATAGTATTGTTGGAACTGCGAATGGTTTTTCGAGATACAATGATAAAATTCGATTAGTTGTGGAAGGTGCTGAATTTGCCGATTATTTTTGGCCCGCAATGGAACAATTAATCGAGTGCAGTCATGACTACTGGCGTACAATGGGACAATTCTCTCCAAATGTAACGATTCGATTGGCATCGGGCGGTTACATCCAAGGCGGCTTATATCATTCGCAAAATCTCGAAGCCGTATTTACAACAATTCCTGGCATAAGAGTAGTTGTTCCGGCATTTGCAGAGGATGCAGTTGGCTTGCTTAGAAACTGCATTCGTTCTCAAGGAACAAGTTTGTTCTTGGAACCAAAATTCTTATATAATTTCAAAGGCGCATCTTCTCACGCACCTGATGATGATTATATAGTTCCATTTGGCAAGGCAAAAATCAGAAGAGTTGGGAAAGATATAACAATTGTAACTTATGGAACACCTGTGCATTTATCGTTATTGGCAGCGGAGAAACTTGCTGGTGAAGGCATTCAATGCGAAGTTATCGATTTGCGATCATTGGCACCTTGGGACAAAGAAACAGTTTTAGATTCAGTGAAGAAAACATCAAGAGCCTTAGTTGTTCATGAAGATAAAGTTTTTGGTGGATTCGGTGGTGAGATAGCCGCTGTAATTTCGAGTGAGGCATTCAGATATTTGGATGCACCAGTTGAAAGAATTGGCTCAAAAAATGTTCCTGTTGGCTTTGCAAAAGAATATGAATCAGAAATATTATTAAATAAGAACGATATTTATAATGCTGTAAGAAAGACAATTAATTTTTAAGAAGTGTGCAAAAAGTGTGTAATATTCTTGACACTGTATTTTGATATATGAGTAATACATATAAATTTTTGATATTAATAAAATAAAGGCAGTTTCATTTTTTGATAAATTCACGAAATTGCCTTATATTTGTATTCTAAGGTGCGGAAAATTTTGCGCCCGTAGCTCAATTGGATAGAGCTCTGGATTCCGGTTCCAAAGGTTGGGGGTTCGACTCCCTTCGGGCGTGCATCGGTAAATTGAATGTAAATAATTGATATATAAATGGTTTAAGGGTAAATGGAAAAAGATAAAAACCTAAACGAAGAAGGCTTTGAGCCTGAAATTAACGAATCGGAGGATATAGCAAACTCCGAAACTGGCTTTAGCATTGGCAAATATAAAGGTATCCTTATAATTGTTGCTGTAGCCATAGTTGTAATTGGAGCAGTCTGGTTTTTCCGCTACAAGCAGGAACAAGACTCAATGCGCGCCTCTGTATTGCTATCAAGAGTATCGCCATATATTGAATCGGCAGATTATCAAAAAGCTTTAGATGGCGATCCGTCAATGAAATATGGCTCTGAATCTGTAGTAGGATTAGTTAAAATTGTTAACGAATTCGAAGGAACAGATCAAGGCAAAATTGCAGCTTTGCATGCTGCAAGTGCTTATGTTGCATTGAATAAGTACAGTGAAGCCAAGAAATATTTCGAGATTTCCAAAAATTCTCCTTCAAAAGAAATTCAAGCAGGATCTCATGCTGGGCTTGCTGCGTGCAGTGAAAATGACGGAAAATTAAGTGAAGCAGCAGAAATGTATGAAAAAGCTTCAACACTGTCAGAGGTGGAAAATGTAAAGGCGAGATATCTGACATATTCCGCACTATGCTATGAGAAGGTTAATAACAAGGAAAATGCTGAGAAACATTTCCGCCAAATCGTTGATTTTTATAAAAATAGCGAATTTGTACCGATTGCGAAATCAGGTCTTATTAGAATTGGCACGGTTATTGAATAAGTAGTTTGGGCTTTAAGTCCATTTTATGTTTTTTGAAATTTAATTAGATATATAAATTTTAATAAATTATTTTTTTTACTAAAAAGTGTTTAAATATGGAGGTATCATGCAACGATTGATTCGTTTGAGTGTCCTGATGGTACTATTTGGTATACTATCCTTTGTTGGAGGTATAGCGCAGACCCCACCTAAACCGCAGGTTTATGTGTCGGGTAGAATAGCCCAAGAGGATGTACGCCTTTTTTTGAAAGACTCGATTTATGTTATCAATAGAGACTATGTAGTCGCTGGTACATTGATCATCGAGCCTGGAACAAAAGTTATGTTCCATCCATCTGGCAGAATTATTGATTCTGTTGGAGGACGTATTATTGCTGACGGTAAAGCATCAGCAACTTACAATCCAAATCCGGACGGTATTAATCCAATTACTACTTACGAGCCTTATGGTTATGCAAGTATGGATTATATTCTCGACCGTAAAGATGTTAACGCATCGAACATTAATAAAACAATTAATGTTGGTACAGCTGGCGAACCTACAGTTCACAGCAACAAAAGAAACTATATTTTCCACGTAATTCTTGATACTCAAGCAAGAAAAATTGTTAACTTAGTTAATCCTTCAGATGCTAAATATCAATTAACAAGAAATACAGTTGTTGGTGGCAATAATAATAGAGTTATTGTTACTTACGAACAGGCATTGATGTTTATCGCAGCAAGAATGAACTTCAATCCACAAAACTTTGACCCGAACTTGAAATTATTCCCTTGGACAAGAATTGGTAATCGTACACCAAACGTTGTTCCAGAAAAAATCACTTTCGTTGGTTCACGTATCAATAACTTCTCAAAAGAATGGGGTCATATTATAGTATTGCCTGGTGCAAGAGCTGCATTCTTCCGTGATGTTGTTTTTGATAACTTCAAAAAAGATACAACAGTTGACAGAGCTGGTTTATATACCAGCACAAATCCAAGTTGGGTTGCTGTAAACAAAAAAATGAACATGCTTACAAATGGTGCCGGTGGCGCAATCACTACTTTCTCTTCAAGAACTTGGTTGATTAATGCAACTTTCACTAACAATATGGCTCGTCATCGTGCTGGTGCTTTGAACATTTTGCAAGCTCCAGACGAAATTAGTTTTGTTGGTGCAGGTGTAAATTTGAGTGCAATTGGTACTTATCCTGTAAACAAAAATCCTAAAATTACAAATAGAGATAAAAGTTTTTCAGATGTAAATGCTTCTTTCCCTATTCCAAGACTTGACAATATCGATGAATCTGTTGCATTAGCAGAACCTTGGGGTGCTGATAATGATCATTACAGACAAGCATTTGATGATGGTCGTCTTGCTCTTTATTTAGGTAGAATGAGAAATTTAACTTTTACAGATAATAAAGTTATATTAGCTGACTATGTTGAAAAAGACTTAGGCGGCACTTCATTTATTGATGATGATTTAGATAATCCTGCAATGTATCCAAAAAGTACTGGCAACCACGCATTTGGTGGTGCTATCTACATTTCTGGTGATGAAGCTGGCAAAAATCGTCAATTAGAAATCGGTTTAGGTATCAATGATTCATTATTAATTAATGGCGTTGTGACTTCACTTGGTTTTGATAAATTTATTGCAATTAATAATACAGCAGAAAACAGACAAAATTCACCAAACACTGAAGGTGCTCGTGGTGGTGCTGTTTATGTATCAAAATATACTTCATTGATTATTGCCGGCGAATTCAAAAATAACAAAGCTTATTGCGAATATTTTGACGCTGACAAATATTTTGGTTTACAAAGCTCACTTTACTCACTTGGTGGTGCTGTATTTGCTGAAAATCAATCAGCAAGATTGCAAATC
>JANJUO010000363.1 GCA_024710535.1 bacterium | reverse complement strand
CTTCCATTAGTTTCAAAATTCTATCAAAATCACCATTAATCTGTAGTTTACCTAAAGACAATTTTATTGAAATTTCCCAAATAGAAGCTATGCTAACAAAACATTTACAATTAATATCTTTGATTAATTTGATGGATTTTTCAGGAAGTTGATTATCTCCATTTATAAACCAAATTAATGCGTGAGTGTCAAGTAGTAGTTCCATCACATATATTCTTTGAAATCTTCTAATGGTTCATCAAAATCATCTGCCAAAATTATCAATCCTTTGCCACATCCAAATTCACGTTCTTTTAAATTATTTTTCTTTGTTTTTTTAGATTTTAAAAAATCAACAAAGTCATCAACCTCTTTGATTAATGAAGGAGGTAAAGAACTAATCTTATTATATAACATATAGTTAGTCATAATTATGATAATACATTATTCACATTACAAAAATTAATGATCAAAAAAATAATTTCACATCATTTAATCCAAACTTCAATACAATTACAAATTTAAAGAATAAATCAGAATATTCCAAAAAAAACCTTCCGAAGCTTTGCTTTCGGAAGGTTGGAATTGATTAATTGAAATTTTTTCAAGTACTCTTAAAATTAAAACTAAATTGTTTCTTTAGTATAGTGTAACTGCAAAGGTAAAAGGCTGGTGGGTATTCCGGAGCACGTAACAGTCAACTTAATAAAAGGTTTATAAGTTGCAAAACCCTTCATATTACTAATTCATACGCACTTGATTTTAGCCTATGTTACCTCTGCTTGTTTTTTATTGACATTCTTTATTCGCTATTTAACTACAAAAATAACATCAGTCAAAGCAGTAAAAGTCTGTTGTTTACCTTTAAAATTGAATGTAACCTTTAAGTCTTCCGTTTTTTTAGTTGAGAATTTATCTAAGTAAGAAATGATTGTCGGCTTTAAAAGGTCAAGATTTCTTTTCAACTTCCAAGAGCCATTAAAATCATCTGTATCTACAAGAACCAGAAATAAACGATTTTCAGAACCAAATCTCATTTCGCCTTGATTTTCATAAAGCCAAGTTGCAAGTAATTTTGGATTTGCTTGAACTTCTTTAAGAATTTCAAGTTTTTCATTTTTTAGAGTAGATAAAACTCCGCTGCAGAAATCATCGTTCCTGTCCTTCATCTTTTCAACTATCTCGTAAAAAATATCAGTAGGTTTAGCAATTTTATCAAATGAAATTTTTGCTTCTTCGGCTTTCTTTTTAAGGAAGGTTAACTCAACAGGATAACCTTTTTCTTTTCGTTTATCTTTTATAAATTCAGCAGGTAGATATGTAACTTTTAAATCAAATGGAACATTATTAATGAAAAAATCCACACTTTTTATTTGTCCTACAGTTGGTAAAACTGTTGTATGTGATTTAAAAATATGTTCAATTAAAATGCTACTCCAGTGGTTATACCAACTATTTAAAACATAACCTTGGACAGCTACATTGATTTCTTTTTCAAACTTTGAAATAAGCGTTTCATAAGACTTATGGACTTTTACATAATGGCTAACTAAATATTTATCCAATGAGTTTTGATAATCCCCGCCCCAATCAAAATTTTTGAGCTTATAAAGCTCAGAAACTAATTGAACAGTATCAAGTTTCACAACCTGTTTTTCATTTTCAGCATTAATAAAAGCGTTTAAAATTTTGTGTGAATTAACTGGGTTTTCGCTGAGCAAGTTGAACAATTCAATAAATTGTTTTGCTAAAGCAGTATCTGTTAATGTTATTTCATTATTTATAAGAAACTCAGCAATAAGCTCTTTTCGAACAATAGATTTTGTTTTTAGCCATAATAACCCAATAGTATTTTCGCTAAATTCTTCGAGATTTTCGCTTTCGTATAGTTTTTTCCAGTAATTAAAATCTTTCATTTATCAATTCCTTTTGTTGATTAGTTTGTACAAAATGTTTTTTCTTTGGGTTGCATACAAATAAAATCTCCTGACTACCAGCGACACTACCTTTTCCTCCTCTGCCATTTTGATATGTTTTTGCTTCAACTTTTACTTCCTTGTATTTTGAAATTAGTTTTTCAAATTCTACAATTCCTGGATAACTCCGATTATTATAACTAATTAACCAATTTGGTATTTCTTCTGAAAGTTCAAAGAGTTTATCAAAAGAGTTTATTACATCACGTTTTTTGTCAAAGCCACTAACTCTTTGTGGTTCGTATCGTTTTATTCCATTAACAAATTCTTTGTCTTTCCAATATTCAGTAAAGGTTTCAAGTAAATGGTAAAACCCTTGATAATCAGCATGACTGTCGCAATATGGTGGGTCAAAATATGCTAAATCTATTTTTTCTATTGTTGGCAATAACTCTAAAATATTTTTATTAAAACTTTTATTATCTTGGTTGTTGTCGAAAACAGCGTTGTTATATTTAGGTAATATTTCTTCAAATATTTTTTTAATAGGTCTAACCAAACTTCGATTACGTTTTATTCTTTCTGGGTCGCTTGCATAAACTAAAGCTTGAGTATGACCAAAATGTCCCATTGTAATTTTTCTAGTCATACTTCGGTTAATAACAGCAAAAGCTATTGCTTGCTTTATTGGATTTCCGAGCAATGGTATATTTGCTCTGAAATTGTCTAAAAAAAATGCTTCATCTTTTTCAAAAAACACATTGGTAAATATGTTTTCCATAAGTTCAAAATCCATTTTGTTTTTTGCTTGTTGAAAAAGAAGTTTTAAATCATCATCAGTTAATTTTGTATCCTTATTTTCTATAAGTGCTGTTCCAATTTGATTATTGAAATTTAAAAAGTCATTAGTTATTGTTTTAAAACCTAACTGTTTGAATAGAAAAGCAACTGATTGAGATCCTGCAAAGGCATCAATAGCAGTTTTTACATTATTTGGTATAAAACTTTTAATCCAAGCCAAATGGGTATGCTTAGCACCTAAGTATTGAGGTTCAGGAAATTGGTAGTTAAAATATTTGTATTCTTCAAAAAGCATTTTTCTAATTTTAAATTGTGTAAAGTTACAGTTTAATTGTCTTAAAATATTAAAAAACGTATCAGAATTATCAACATTCATTATGTCAAAAGTACTATGCTATGTCTTATTTTAGTATGACAGCCAACTCACTTA
>JANJUO010000350.1 GCA_024710535.1 bacterium | reverse complement strand
CGGAGAATAGAAACAAAGAGACTGACGAGAGCGAGCCGGATCTGAAAAATGAATTTTGCCTACTCAAGGGTGATGCGCTTGAAACTTTGCGATCATTGCCATCTTTGTTGTTTCTCACCCAGAACTGAGCCATGTGAACCTTCCCCCAACGCGGTGAGTGGCGGGGGCAACGGAGTGATCCACATGGGACTTTTGAACATCATCCGACGCATGCATTTGCGTCAGAAGCTGTCGATCCGGGAGATTGCACGGCTGACGGGCGTGTCGCGGAATACCGTGACCAAGCATCTGGCGGCGAACACCATCGAGCCAAAGTTCGCGACACCGGAACGTCCAAGCAAGATTGACCCCTTTGCTGAGAAGCTGGCGGGCTGGTTGAAGACTGAAGCCGGGAAGTCGCGCAAACAACGGCGCACGGTGAAGCAGTTGCATGCCGATCTTGTGGCGCTTGGCTTCACCGGTTCCTATCCTCGGGTGGCAGCTTTTGCGCGGCGGTGGAAGGGAGATCGTCAGCGCGAACAGCAGACGAC
Source organism: bacterium (assembly GCA_024710535.1). Classification (GTDB taxonomy): domain Bacteria; phylum Bacteroidota; class Ignavibacteria; order Kapaibacteriales; family UBA2268; genus JANJUO01. The sequence goes on along the minus strand of JANJUO010000350.1, from coordinate 2,096 downwards.
GGGGCGGGGGACCTTTGTGCCGCTGCATTTTGCCCCCGGCGATGCTTTCCAGTTTGACTGGAGCGAGGACTTTGCCGTGCTGGGCGGCGAGCGCATGAAGTTGCAGATGGCGCATATCAAGCTGTCGCACAGCCGTGCCTTTTTGCTTCGGGCCTACCCCCTGCAGACCCATGAGATGCTGTTCGATGCGCATTGGCACGGCTTCCGTGTCTTCGGCGGAGTCCCTGGTCGGGGCATCTACGATAACATGAAGACGGCGGTGGATCGTGTCGGTCGCGGCAAGGAGCGGCAGATCAACATGCGCTTCCTCGCCATGACAAACCACTACGTCTATGAGCCGGAGTTCTGCAATCCGGCCGCAGGCTGGGAGAAGGGGCAGGTCGAGAAGAACGTCCGGGATTCCCGTCACCAGATGCTGCAGGGGATGCCAGACTTCCCCAACCTTGCCGCGTTGAATGCCTGGCTCGAACGGCGGTGCCAGGAACTATGGAGCGAGACCGCCCATGGCACGCTGCCCGGCACGATCGCCGATGTTTGGGCTGAAGAGCGGGCCGCCTTGATGCCGTTGCCCGTGGCCTTCGACGGCTTCATCGAGCTCAGCAAGCGGGTCTCGCCCACCTGCCTGATCAGCTTCGAACGCAATCGTTACAGCGTTCCTGCGTCATTCGCCAATCGTCCGGTCAGCCTTCGGATCTATCCCGACCGGTTGGTCGTGGCAGCTGAAGGCAACATCCTGTGCGAACATGCCCGCGTGATCGAACGCAGCCACCATCTTCCGCCGAAGACGATCTACGACTGGCGGCATTATCTGGCGGTCGTGCAACGGAAGCCCGGCGCGCTTCGCAACGGCGCGCCCTTTCTGGAATTACCGCCTGCGTTCAGGCAGTTGCAGGATCACATGCTGCGCAAGCCCGGCGGGGACAGGGAGATGGTCGATATCCTCGCCCTTGTCTTGCACCACGATGAGCAGGCTGTGCTGACCGCCGTGGAACTGTCGCTGGCCGAGGGCGTGCCGACCAAGACCCATGTGCTGAACCTGTTGCACCGCCTGATCGACGGCAAGGTGGTTGGCGGGCCACCACTGGACACGCCGCAAGCACTGGCCCTGCACCGCGAGCCCAAGGCCAATGTCGCACGTTACGACGGCCTGCGCGCCGAGATCACCGGAGGCCGTCATGCGTCATGATCCAGCCGCTGGCGCCATTGTCATCATGCTGCGCAGCCTCAAAATGTATGGCATGGCGCAGGCCGTGACCGATCTGATCGAGCAAGGGGCTCCGGCTTTTGAAGCCGCCATCCCGATGCTGTCACAACTGCTGAAGGCGGAACTGGCCGAACGTGAAGTGCGTTCCATCGCCTATCACATGAAGTCCGCGCGCGTCCCGGCCTACAAGGATCTCTCCGGCTTCGACTTTGCTGCCAGCGAGATCAACGAGGCCACCGTCCGAACCCTGCACCGCTGCGAGTTCATGGATGGGGCGCAGAACGTGGTGCTGATCGGCGGCCCGGGCACCGGCAAGACCCATGTTGCCACCGCCCTCGGTATCCAGGCCATCGAACATCACCGCCGAAAGGTCAGGTTCTTCTCCACCATCGAACTGGTCAATGCCCTCGAACAGGAAAAAGCCAAGGGCAAGGCAGGGCAGATCGCCGAGGGCCTGACCAAGCTCGACCTCGTGATCCTGGATGAACTTGGCTATCTGCCCTTCAGCGCCTCGGGCGGGGCGCTTCTGTTCCATCTGCTGAGCAAGCTCTATGAGCGCACCAGCGTGGCGATCACCACCAACCTCAGCTTCAGCGAATGGGCCACCGTCTTTGGTGATGCCAAGATGACCACTGCCTTGCTCGACCGCCTCACCCACCGCTGTCACATCCTGGAGACCGGAAACGACAGCTTCCGCTTCAAGGCAAGCTCAGCAGCTGCAGATAGGAAAAAGAAGGAGACACACCCGCCCTTGACCCCAGCTTGAACCGAAATCCATAATCAGAGGTGGCTCACTTCTCGGTGACAAAACCGGCTCAGTTCCGCGTGAAAATCAACATCGATAGCGCCTTCGCGCTGGCCAAATGGGTTGACGTCGGGCAGCGGCGTTCCT
>JANJUO010000323.1 GCA_024710535.1 bacterium | reverse complement strand
ATCGAAATCTCTACATCTTGTTATTAATTTAATCCATGTTTCCTGCTGTAAATCATAAGCTACATCAGTATCACCAACAATCTTAAAAATCATCTTAGAAAGCCATGGTTTAATCCTATTAAACAACTCTTCGAAACTTCTCTGATTACCATTTCGACAAAAATCCAAAAACAATTCGTTTTCTGCTGTCATAAACCATCCTATATATCCTTTTTTTCCAATTTAGGTTTCAAAAAAAATCAAATAACTTCACAAAAATAGCAAAAAAGTTTAAATAATTATATATTTTTTATTATTTCATCTATAAATACAAAAAAATATGCAATTCTATGAATATTTATTAATTATTTCAAGATAATCCGGCTGTGATTTTTTCTAAATTTTCTTGCAATTCTTCCCATAATTGCATCTTTGAATCTAAATCATTTTTGAGAATTTTGTATTTTTCTTGAACTTTAATTAATTCCTGTTGATTCGAATAAAATTCAGGGTCGGCAAAAAGTTTCTCGCAAACTGCAATTTCTGACTCAAAAATGGCAATTTCATTCTCGCATTTTTCAATTAATTTATTCAGTTTGTTCTCTTCTTTTTGAAGTTCCTTTCGTTTTTCACGTGAAATTTGATTTTCTGAAATTTTTGGCGGCTCTATTTCATTAATGATTTTCGTTTTTTGCTCGAGAGTTTTCAGAGAATCAATTTGCAATTTATCAAGAAAATAGTTTATATCACCATGATATTCCTTGATTTTTCCACCCTTGAATTCTACCGTTTTTTGTGTTAATCCTTCCAGAAAATCTCTATCGTGAGATACAACAATCAATGCGCCCTGGAATTCCATCAAAGCTCGTTTCAAAACGTCTTTTGCCGCCATATCCAAGTGGTTTGTTGGTTCGTCCAAAATCAGGAAATTCACCGGTTCAAGTAGAAGTTTTGCAAGAGAAAGACGAGATTTCTCGCCACCGGAGAGGACTTTTACCTTTTTGTAAACAGAATCGCCGCTGAATAAAAATGCACCAAGCAAACTCCGAACCTTTGTACGCATATCTCCGGTAGCGGCATTATCAATCACTTCAAACACATTCATTTCGCCCGAAAGCATTTCCGCCTGATGCTGTGCAAAATAGCCGATGCTAACATTATGCCCAAACTCCAAATCCCCCAAATAATTCTCACTCCCAATCATTATTTTGGTTAAAGTAGATTTGACCTCACCGTTTTTCCCGACAAATGCAACTTTTTCGCCTCTTTCGATTGCAAATTCAATGTTATTCAGAACTAAATTATCGCCATAACTTTTTGATAAATTTTTCAATTCCACAACCAATCTTCCCGAGCGAGGTGGCTCCGGAAAGCGCAATTTGATTTCACTTGAATCCACTTCTTCAATTTCGAGGCGTTCAATTTTATCAAGTTGTTTCACGCGTGATTGCACTCTTGAAGCAAGAGTTGCCTTCGAGCGAAATCTCTCAATGAATCTTTCTGTTTCGGCAATTTGTCTCTGTTGATTTTTATATGCGGCAATTTCCTGCTCTCGAAGTTGCTCGCGTTGCTCCATAAATCGCGAATAATTAAATGGCATATCGTAAACTTTGCCAAGAGAAATTTCGATAGTTCGATTTGTTACAATATCAAGAAATTTTCTATCGTGAGAAACCAATAATATTATTCCGGGATAAGATTTCAAAAATTCCTCAAGCCATCGAATAGACTCAATATCCAAATGGTTTGTAGGTTCATCAAGCAAAATGCAATCCGGCTTTGCAAGAAGAATTTTTGCCAATTCCACACGCATTTGCCAGCCACCGCTAAATGTGGATAGTTGCTTATAAAAATCGTTTCGCATAAAGCCAAGACCAAGCAAAATCTGCTCTACATCTGCCTGAGCTGAATGCCCACCAAGAATTTTCAGTCTGTCGTTTGCATTTGTCAACTTTTGCACCAACGATAAATATTCTTTGGAATCATAATCATTTCTATTGGAAATTTCTTCGGTAAGATGGATAATCAAAGACTCCGCTTTTTTGATTTCAACGAGTGCAGATTCGGCTTCGGCATAGACCGTTTTGTCGGAATTAACTGCGATATCCTGCTGAAGATAGCCGATAGAAAATTCTTTTGGGAAATGAATATTGCCTTCGGATGCCTGCTCAACACCAGCAATAATTTTCAGCAAAGTGGATTTGCCGGTTCCATTTCTACCGATAAGCCCAATCCTATCGCCAAAATTAATAGTTGCCGAAACCCCTTCGAAAAGATATTTTCCACCAAAATGAATAGCTAATCCGGAAATATTTACCATATTTTCTTCAATTAAGTAATTAACAAATTACAAAATTACGTAAAATATTGCTTTTATAACAAAAAGCTGTTACTTGAAAAAAAAATAAAGATTTTTGGGAATAAATTTAGAATTTGTTAATCGAACAATCTCGAGGATGAATAATTAGTAGTTAAGAGATTATTTAGATAATTAAAATAAATAGTTAGCGTTTTCTTTGCAACTTTCATGAATCTTGTTGAAAATTCCAAGGATACCTTTGCTTATTGCTGAATTTATTCATTCCAAAATTAAAAAAAAATTAATCCCTAAATTGATTTGTTTTTTTTATTTGTGTAATTATTAGTAATTTATTTTTTTTAATTTATCGCTTTGAAAAATGAATTTTCAAGAAAAAAATGCTATTGTACTTCAAGTAAAAAATTTGAATAAGTCCTTCAATGGAAATCATATTCTGAAAAATATTAATTTTACAGTAAATAAAGGCGAATTTGTTTCGATTATAGGAAGTTCGGGTTGCGGAAAAACTACTCTAATACGATGTATTAATTGCCTTGAAATTCCCGATAGTGGAGAATTGAAATGCGATGATATTGAAATTGGTTTTACGAATGAAGTAAAAAGCAAATCTCATTTTGCAATAAAAAAATTGGAAAATGATGCAAAAAAAATTGATTTAGCTGAGTTACTTGAGCCAATTCAAAAGCAAAAGATTTTCAATTTAAGAAAAAAAATTGGCTTTCTATTTCAAGATTTGAATCTCTTTCCGCATTTTTCTGTTTTAAGAAATATTACAATCAC
>JANJUO010000315.1 GCA_024710535.1 bacterium | reverse complement strand
TGCATTCCGCCTTGAAAATGCTATCGGTGCATTTAATTTCTTTTTGATTTATTTTATTTCTATGATTGCAGGTAATTTATCAACTATTTACCAACATAGAAATGATCCTTATTATAGAAGTATCGGTGCTTCGGGAGCAGTTTCGGGCATTGTTTTCTCGTCTATTTTATTTGCTCCAACTGCAAAAATGATGATGTTCCCAATTCCAATACCATTTCCTGCTTGGCTTTTTGCAATTTTATATCTTGCATGGTCTCATTTTGCCTCAAAACGAAGTGATGATATGATAAATCACTCTGCCCACCTTTATGGTGCCGTTGGTGGATTGATCATAACTTTGCTTTTGATTCCTGAGTCTTGGCAAATATTTATAACTCAATTATTCGGATAAAAGGGAAATTTATGAGTATAGTTATTGGTTTAACTGGCGGAATTGGCTCGGGCAAATCTACAGTAGCAGAAATTATCGAATCTTATAATTACAAAGTTATAAAATCCGATTTGAATGCAAAAGATGTTATGCAAAATGATAAGACTGTAAAGGCAAAAATTATTGAAGCATTTGGCAAATCTGCATATTTCGATGATGGCAAACTTAATTCTCAATATATTTCATCAATTGTATTTGCAAATGTTGATGAAAATTTGGAAAATTTACAGAAATTAAATCAAATTGTTCACCCGGTTGTAATTCAGAAATTGATGGATGAAGTTCAGCAATTGGAAAGTGCCGGCGAGCAGTTGATTTTTGTTGAATCAGCACTTATTTATGAAGCAGAATTAAATGAAGGATTCGATTATATCATTCTCGTAACTGCTTCAAAAGAAAATGTTATAGAGAGATTAAGCAGTTCAAGAAATATGAGTGCTGAGCAAATCGAATCTGTAATGAAAACGCAAATTTCAAATGAAGAAAAAATTGGAGTTGCAGATTTTGTAATCGATAACAATTCAGATTTTGAGAAATTGAAAGAAAGTGTTGATTTTATTATTGCAGTACTTAGTGGAATTGCTTAGATGCTATGATAAATAAAAATGCAGTCATCAAGCAAGACTGTATAATAAGTATAAATTCTATCAACAAGCAGGGATGCTTGTGCTACTCAGTCAATAAATACAGTAGGTCAAACATCCTTATTTGACAATAATTGCAAAAAATTATACTTATTGGACAGGCTTGTTGCTGATTGAAAATGCAACACGAGGCTCTTTAGCCATGTGCATTATATTTAATTTAAAGCGTCTTTATCAACCGACTTTGTAACGATAATTTATTAATTTTTATAATTAAAAAAATTTTATTAAGAAATTTAAAGTTTAAAATGAAAAGAGTTGCCCTTATTATGGCTGGTGGATCCGGTGAAAGATTCTGGCCCCTTAGCAGAGCAAAACGCCCAAAACAACTACTGAATTTGAATTCGCAAACGCAAACGATGATCGAAGAATCTATTGAAAGAATTTCTCCTTTGATTCCTGTCGAAGATATTTTCATCATTACAAGTTCTATTTTGCTTGAGCCAATTCGTAAAGCATTGCCAAATCTACCTGCAGAAAATGTAATTGCAGAACCGGCAAAACGCAATACTGCACCATGTTTGGCACTTGCGGCGGCATTTATTATGCAAAAATATTATTCAATAGGTTATCCTGCAAATCAGATTTCAATTGCAGTTCTTACTGCAGACCAGAGAATCGAGCCGCCATTATTATTTGTGGAAACAGTAGATAGCATTATGGAATATGTGGAAAATCACAAAGTTTTGGCAACTATTGGAATTATTCCAAATCGTCCCGAAACCGGTTACGGCTATATTAATGTTGAAAATAAATTTGAAGAAAGTCCAAAACCTGAAATTCAAGCAGTTGTAAAATTTTTGGAAAAACCTGATGTTGAAAAAGCAATAGAATTTGTTTCAGCAGGTAATTATCTTTGGAATTCCGGTATGTTTTTCTGGCGATTGGACACATTTATCGAAGAATTAACTCAATATTTGCCGGAAGTTGGCAATCAAATAGAAAATTTGAGCAATCTATATAAAGGAAAAACCAATCTCGAACTGCCTGATTATTTACCGACAACAAAAGAAATCTACGAATCTTTTCCAAATATTTCAATCGACTACGCATTAATGGAAAAAGCAAAGAATGTTGTTGTTGCTAAAGCGTTATTCAATTGGGATGACATTGGCTCGTTCGATTCGCTTGAAAGAGTTCATCCGACTGATGAAAATGGCAATATCTCAATTGGTACAAATTCAATTTTGGAAACAAAAAATTCAATAATTTTCAATTCCACTGCAAACAAATCTATAGTTGCCACTCTTGGGCTCGATGATATTGTTATAATTGTAAGCGATGATGCAGTAATGGTTTGCCCAAAAAATAGAGTTCAGGAAATCAAGAAAAATGTTGAAGATATTCGTCAAAAAGGCAAAACAAATTGGCTTTGATATCTGCCAAAGATATACGAAAAAACATTCAAAAAAAATCATCCGCCACTTATCTGACGGATGATTTTTTTTGTACAATTTGATTACTTCCCTCTGCCTTTATACCATTTTACAGTTTCTTTTACGGCATCGTCAAGACCAACTTTTGGAGTCCAGCCGAGAATTTTCTTTGCTTTCTCAATGGAAAAAGTGTAATCGGTGCCACCGTTCATAATTCTATAGCGAGTTAGAAGTGGTGGCGTTTGGATATTGAATAAATTATAAACAAATTCCATCAAGCCGGCAACCGAATATGCCACTCCGTAAGGCACAGAAGCCGATGGACGCTTCAATCCCATTTCATCAGCAAGTCTGTCGGTAAATTGTTTCCAAGTGATGTCGAGTCCGTCTGTAACGAAAAATGTATCGCCAAGTGCCTCCTTTTTGAATGATGCAATATAGATGGCATCAACGAGATTATTAACATAAACTGGACAAGTTTTGTGACTGCCTTTATCAACAAAAGCAATTTTCCCTTGCTCCATTGCTTCGAGATATTTTTCTATAAAAGTGTGGTCGCGAGTGCCGTAAACATTGCCCGGCTTGATAATTGTAAAATTCAAACCGCTCTCTTTTGAGAAATAAAATACCTTTTCTTCGGCAATTCTTTTCGATTCGTTATAATGAAATTTGGTGATTTGCTTTTCATCTTCTTCTCTTACATTCGTTCTGCCGTAACCATACATTGCAACAGTTGAAATCCAAACCATTCTTTCAAGTTTGGCATTCACAGCCGCATTCGCCACATTCATCGTTCCTTCCACATTGATTTTGTGGAATTTCTCAAAAGGTCCCCAATCCGAAGCAAGTGCCGCAACATGAATAACTATATCGCAATTTTTCATTGGTTCAATTAAACTTTGCGAATCTGTAATATCCCCATAAAATAGTTCCACACCCATATCTTTGATAAATTTCAAATCGGAAGATTTCCGCACCAATCCTCTTACTTTATGCCCTTCTTTTATAAATCTTTCAGCAATATGACTTCCGATAAAGCCATTTACGCCTGTTATTAAAACTGTACTCATCGTGCTACTCCATGGAAAAATAATACATATAAATCAGTTGATACGCCAATTGCAACATGCAAAATCAAAACGTACCATATAGAACGCGTTCTTAACGCTAAATATCCGAAAATTACTCCTACAATTATCGAGCCGATTGTTTCACCGGCAGGTTTGCCGATATGAATCAAGCAAGATGAAATTGTTTGAATCAAAATTGCGTTTATTCCGCCAAATTTTTTCTCCAAACTAAAAAGCAAAAATCCTCTAAAATAGAATTCCCAAGCAATATAATAGAATAATATATAAGCTAATTCATAAGGGAAAACCAAGTCCGGACGCTGATATAAGGTTTTCGATAATGGATATTCCGCAATGATGTCCGGTGCGTTTGTGGCGAAGTACATTACGGGAATCAAAATCGGCAGTATGATTGCAATCAATTTAAATCCAAATTTCTTATCTCCCAATCCCATTCCCAATTCCGTAAAAGACATTCCAATTCTTGGCTTTAGAAATACAGCCGGCACAACAAACATAAGAATAAAGAATGATACGAATTGATATATTCTGCTGTTGAACTCGCCAAGCGGACTTTCCACCAAATCCTTCACAAATGTCTGCATATAAAAATGCGAATAGCCAAAATAATAATAAACAGAAAGCAAAACCGGGGCGCTAAGTAGAATCAAATAGGTATTCAATTCCTTAGGATCATATCCGTACTTTGTTAAATCAAGTTTCATCAAAATTTCCCTAATTAATTTTTAAATTTTCTAATCTTACAAAATTAATTAACTTAACAAAATAAGCAATAATAAAATTTATTTTTTAAAATTTTATTTAATTAATTCACAAAACTAATTTAAATTTGTGTTTATTATTAACATCAAAAATAAATATGGATTTAATTGATATTATTGAAAATAGTTTGAAAGCAGAAGCCGATGTTCATGGCGAGCATTTTATTGTTGATCAAAGTGCAATCGAAGCAAGAATAATTGAACTTGATAAATCAAATAAAAAACTTGTTCAATCAGATCCGGTTGCTGCTCCAAAAAGAGTTGCAGAGCCAACATTTCAGCCGCCAATTTCAAAGTCGGGAAAACCATTTACTCCATTTGTTGCACCAAAAAAGGATGCCGAAAAGGTTCGCACGGTTAGCGAAAATTGGTGGGAAAGCAAAAACATCACTGAACTAAATGCAGCAATTTGCAATTGTAAGGAATGTGAGTTGGGAGAATTGAGGAACAAATTTGTTTTTGGATCGGGCAATCCAAATGCTGATATTATGATTATCGGCGAGGCGCCCGGAGCAGATGAAGATGAGCAAGGTTTGCCATTTGTTGGTAGGGCTGGTCAATTGCTTACTAAGATTTTGGAATCGGTCAATCTTACAAGAGAAGAGGTCTTTATTGCCAATATAATTAAGTGTCGTCCACCAAACAATCGCCGTCCCACAGCGGCTGAAGTTGATCAGTGTGAGCCATATTTGATAAGGCAAATTGAACTGATCAAGCCAGAATTCATCCTTTCTCTTGGATTAACATCGGTGGATACTCTGCTGAAAAAGACGCACAAAATGGGCGATATTCGTGGCAAGTTTTTGAATTATCAGAACATTAAAATGCTGGTTACTTATCATCCTGCGGCACTATTGCGGAATCCCGCTTGGAAGAAATTCGTTTGGGAAGATGTGCAATTGCTCCGCAAAGAATTCGATGAATTTAAGGCGAGACAATAATGAAGGATGCAGAAGTGTGGAGAATGCTAAATTTCGATTGTTATCTTGCAACATCTTTGTGAACTGCTGTTAGAAATCGAATTTATTTTTTGAAAGAATCTTGGAACGATTTAATGCTTGTAGAAAATATTGCATCGAACAACAGATGCGACCTCGAACAG
>JANJUO010000305.1 GCA_024710535.1 bacterium | reverse complement strand
GATCCATGTCTGCTAAATTCATTCAAAATTTGCTTACTTTCCGTATCGATAATATATGAATTACCATCATATCGTGTGTAAGCCAATTTTGAGCCATCAGGACTGAATCTGCAGGAATAAATTTCATAATCAAGAATAGTCGAATTATAAACACTTTTATCAATTAAATCAATTATTGTAATGAAATTTGATTTATTTGCACAAGCAATTTTTGTTTTACTTGGGTCAATATCCAAATAATAATAAATTGATTCTGTTATTGGGCTTTCATATATAATTTCCAAAATATCATTCAATCTGTCCCATGAATAAATCTTATTATCAGCAGTAAAAAATAGACCAAATTCATTATCCAAAAACTTTACAGAACGCATATTAGAAGCAGAATTAAGAACAATTTCATCAACAGCTTTACGCTCTGCTATATTCCAGACCACTACCCTATTATCAGCTCCGATTGTTGCCAAAAAATTGCCGTCATCTGTAAATACAGCTTCGCGGATTTCTCCGAAATGTGCATCTTTCATCTCCCAAATCAAACTTGGTTTTGTATAAGAATCGCTAATAATTTTAAATTCTACACTACCAATCAAATTTGCTGGAGGATTCCATAAAAAATTGTCGGCTGAAATATTTGATTGAATCAAAACCCATTTTTGATTTAATGCATCAAAATAATATAAATCAACGGGATTTCCAGAAAGATTTTCCCATTCAAAAAGAATTGGATTTCCGGTAATAATTGAGGAGTTATTTTTGGGATTAATTAAATTGATTTGTGAATTCAGAAAATTAATATTCAAAAAAATTGTTAGCAGATAAATCAATATGTATTTTTTTTTTATCATTAAATTTTTTGATTTATGCTACTTTAACAATTGAACATCTACATAAGCTCTTGATATTTCAACATTTGGATCTTTAATTGGAATAGCAGTAAAAATAATTCTATATAAACCTTGTGAGGCTAATTCGGGAGCAATGAATTCAGTTTCATAAACGTTTTTTTTCACTTCAGAATTTTTAGCTATATCTCCACCACTTCTAACATTTAGATACTTTACAAATTTTCCGTTCAAGTCATAAACTTCTATAGTGAGATAAACATCATCTTCAACTTTATAAGTAATATTTGTTCTCTCTTCAAAATTTTGTGGAGTTGCTTTTGCTTCAACTATAACTGCATTTGGAACCTCTACCGTTGCTACATCAAGCAAAGTATCTTTATAAACTTCATCGGAATTTGTAAAATGACCATATAAAGAATATGCATATTCACCACCTCTATAAGCAACGACATCTTTGATGGTTCCATATTGATGACCGCTTCGGGTGTTTCCTTTACTTATCATTTCTTCTTTAAAGAATTGACTGCCATTTTTGAATGTTGCAACTGTATCTGTATAATTAACAGGCACTCCGGGGAAACTATAACCACGCATAATCGTGTAGCCATCCACACGATATTCGCTTAAGCTATTGAATTTTATATCAACATCTAATCTGCCGGCATAATTTACAAACAAATCATTATGTACAAATTGGTAGCCACGGCGACTATCATCCTGCATCACAAATAAGCCCTTTGGACCACCGATCAATGGAACATTATCATCTTCTTTATACCAAATAATATAATCATCAACTAATGAATCTTTTTCTAATTTATATGCACAATGCTGATAGAAATTTTGAGGTGTTTTCCATCTTAACTTATCTGGTATATCATTTGTCTGAGATTGCAAATAAAATTTACCAATCAGCAAAGTTGTGTCATTAGGAATTTTTTCGCAATAATCAAAGTCTGGAGGTCCGAGAATTGTAATACTAACTCTATCTTTAAATATCTTCGGTTCGAATAAATATCCATCTGTGGGTAAATCATCTCCAACTTGAGTTTGAATTTTAAGTTCGCTTTCTTGATCGAAAAATGCATTCATATTATCAACATCAAAAGGATAACCATTGTCAAATTCTAACTGAAATGTTGCATTTGCAAATTTAAGCCAACCCCAACTATATCTCTGCATGTGGATTTCGAATTCGAGAGTTTTGCTATTAATATATGCTACATTTCGCAAAGTTACAACTGCCAAAGTATCATCAAAATTCTGTGAATACAACACAGAACTAAATGACGTTATTAAAAAGAGAAATATGAGTATTTTTTGTTTCATAGTTATTTTATTTGACGATTATTCCAACTGATGTTGAAATCTTTTGTGGTTACAATTCCATTCAAGTCGTAATCTGCGTTTTCGTAGCCCATCAAAGTGAATTTCTTCCAAGCTCCTCTCCAATCAAATTCTGTTGTTACCGGATTAAATAAGCCAATTTGATTATTTACTTGCGTATCTCCCTCAACAAGATAACCACCGCGCATTGCAAAAATTCTTCTGCCATCATCGGTAATGTCAACTAATTTCAACGAAGTAGCGCCACCTTCCACAAATGATGTACTTGTAAAATCATACATTACTTTGTTGTTTGCAGGTATAATTTCTATTGGATTTTCAGATACTACTGCATTGTGATTTCTATGACGGATAGCAACAAAATATGCGCCACCATTACTATCGATTCCATCTTTACGCTTCAAACTTATTGCAGAATTTCCAAATTCATCTATTATTGAGCCATCATATTTTACGAAGCCCGTTTTTATGAAATCTGCGGCATCGTTTCTATTTTTCTTGAATTCAATTACGATAAAATCAACGACTGAATCAGGAATTGAAGTTTTTATACTTTCTTTTAGATTTTTGTCCAAATTCAATGGATATTTTGTTAAATCTGAGAATGAAAACAAATTTTGTCTTTGTAAATCTGTATTCATCAAGCCCTCTGAATCCTCAATATATGGACCTTCGAGCAACACTTTGCCTTGGAATACCAATGGAACATAACCTTTGGAGCCAATTGCAAATGATCCAAGATTGCTCAAATTACTTAAGAAACTGCTTGCCCATTGATTAACTGCATCTTCGCGTGGTATTTCTGATTCGTAATCTTCCCAATCTGTGCCAATCCAACGGAGCAATTTCACTTCCATCAAGTCTTGGTCATTCATTTCATCAATCGATGCAAGAGGTGATTTTCTCCAGCCAAAGCCAAAATCAAGATTAATACCATCTTTGATTTGATTGCCGTTATCATCAAAGCCAATCAATGTTATACCTCTGATAACTTTATCTCTATCATAATCGAATGGCGATGAAGTTCTTGGAATAATCGAAGAAGCAATCGAAGTTACACTACCAAGCGAGCCAATGCCTTTGAATACAACCCAAGTATATGGATTATTAAGCATAAATGTATCGTTTGGAGTTAGATTAGTTCTGCGGAAATTACCAACTATTTCAACGCTTGGATCGCCCTCAAATTTTGGATTATTTCTTGAAGTTAATGTTAGCGTATCTATACTTGTAATAATATTTGCACTTAATACTATAGAATCATTAACGGTAACATCTTTAGCGATAACAATTCCATCTTTATTTTGCACTTTTAGTTTTCTTAATGTATTTTTATCAGTTGGAATTTCGCCACCGGTAACCATAGCACCATTACCTACAAAAGTAACATCTGCTTTGCCTTCGAATTTTGGCTCTGCGGCAAGAGTTGCTCCTGTATGGCGTATAATTTCAGCAGTATCGCCCACCACAAAATTATTTAATGTATCATTACGTAGAGCGCCCGAC
>JANJUO010000300.1 GCA_024710535.1 bacterium | reverse complement strand
GCTCGAATTGAGTTCTGCGGACAACTACTTCATTACGGTGTTTCAAAAAATATTCCATCATTTGCTTTAATGTAAGAACGCGAGGTCTTCCATTCACCAATGATAGCATAATAGCACCAAAAGTAACCTGCATTTGCGAATGTTTGAATAAATTATTCAAAACAACTTCAGCAATTGCATCGCGTTTGAGTTCGATTACAATTCTCATACCATCGCGATCTGATTCATCATTAAGAGCAGAAACATCTTCGATAACTTTACTGCGAACCAAATCAGCAATTTTTTCAATCAAAGTAGATTTATTAACTTGATATGGCAATTCAGTAACAATTAATGATTGTCTTGAACTTTTCTTATTTTCTTCAACAGTAACTTTTGCACGAAGAATAATTTTTCCTCTGCCGGTCATATAGCAATCTCTAACACCGGAATATCCATAAATAATACCACCGGTAGGAAAGTCTGGTGCCGGAACAATTTTAATCATTTCCTCATCGGTAATTTCAGGATTTTCAATAAATGCCAATAAGCCATTTACAATCTCTCCCAAATTATGTGGAGGAACATTTGTTGCCATACCAACGGCAATACCGCTTGCACCATTTACGAGCAATGTTGGCAGAACAGATGGCAAAACAGTTGGCTCTTTTAATGATTCATCAAAATTATATTGAAAATCAACTGTATTTTTATCAATATCTTTTAAAGTTTGAAGTGCAATAGACGCAAGTCTTGTTTCTGTATAACGCATAGCAGCCGCAGGGTCGCCGTCAATCGAACCGTAGTTTCCCTGACCGTCAACAAGCGGATAACGCATATTCCATTCCTGAGCCAATCTCACCATAGCATCATACACAGATGAGTCACCATGAGGGTGATATTTACCGAGCACTTCACCCACCAAACGGGCAGATTTCTTATAAGCTCTATTTGGCAATAAACCAAGGTCTTGCATAGCAAACAAAATTCTTCTATGAACCGGTTTCAATCCGTCTCTAACATCAGGAAGAGCTCTCGACACAATAACCGACATAGAATAATCAAGGTACGAGCTACGCATTTCATCTTCAAGCAAAGTTGAAATTATTTGTTCTTTTCCAAGCAATGACATTCTTTATTTCTTATAATTAGTGAATATTTTTCAAATTAAAAATTCGTTTTTGTTTGATAACAAACTAACAAAAATAAGCAATTTTGCCCAATAAAACACGATAAATTTTTCGATTATCTCAATCATTTATCACATAAAACAATTTCCAATCGAAATGGATAATTGTATGCAGATTCATAATCATTTATTGAAATTTTCCAAAAATTAACGAAAATATCATTAAAAAAAATAAATTTTTTTACAAAAATTAACTTATTAGCGAATTTCAAAAATTTATATTAAAAAAAGTCTGATTTTTTTCTTAAATTTAAAACTTATGAATTGTAAATTTTGAAAAAAATTAAGTGTTTTTTGTTTAATTGTTTTTTTATTAACTAAATAAGGTACTATATGTTCGCTAACCATCCAAAGGGACTGATTGCCGCATCTTTATCCAATATGGGAGAGAGATTTGGCTTTTACACAATGATGGCTATTCTTGTTCTATTTCTACAGGCAAAGTTTGGGCTTGATGGAACAAATGCCGGTATTATTTATGGTGTTTTTTATGCATTAATTTACATACTTGCGTTAGTAGGTGGATTAATTGCCGATAAAACAAGAAATTATAAAAAGACCATTATGATTGGGATTATCACAATGGCAGTTGGCTATTTATTGATTGCTATCCCAACTCCAACTCCTGTGCCAAATATGGCTCTTTATTTAACATTAACTTGTATTGGTTTGTTTGTAATTGCATTTGGTAATGGTTTATTCAAAGGCAATCTTCAAGCATTAGTTGGACAGATGTATGATAATCCTGCATTCTCAAAGATGCGCGATTCAGGTTTCTCATTGTTTTATATGTTTATTAATGTTGGAGCAATTTTTGCACCAATCGCCGCTTCTGGTGTTAGAAATTGGTGGCTTAGTAAACATGGTTTTGCTTATAATTCCGATTTGCCAGCGGCATGTCACCAATATTTAAGTGGAACAATTACTCCTGAAGGAACAACAAGATTATCAGAAATGATTTCAAAAGCAGACTTAAACGGCGTTTATGTGAACGATGTTGCAGGATTTGTTAATGCATATTTGAATACTTTTACAACTGGATTCCATTATGCATTTGGCGTTGCAATTTTTGCTATGCTTATTTCATTAGTAATCTACATGGTTAACAAGAAAACATTCCCAGATCCAAAGAAAGTTGATAAAAACAAAATTGATCCAAATGCAGTTGTTATGGATGCAAAAGAAGTCAAACAAAGAATGTATGCACTTTTTGCAGTATTCTCTGTTGTAATTTTCTTCTGGTTCTCATTCCACCAAAACGGACTCACACTCACATTCTTTGCAAAAGAATACACTTTACTTTCATTTGGTTCATTCTCAATCACAGCCGAACTATTCCAATCTGTAAATCCATTCTTCGTTGTGTTCCTTACACCAGTGATTATGGGACTTTTCGGTTGGCTTAGAGCAAGAAATATGGAGCCATCTACTCCAAAGAAAATTGCAATTGGTATGTTGATTGCGGCTTTAGGTTATGTATTGATGGTTTTGGGATCGCTCAATGTTCCTTTACATTCAGACTTAGTAGCAATGGGTGGCTTACCAGAAGCACAAAAAGTAACACCATATTTGTTGATTGGAACTTATTTCATTTTGACAGTAGCCGAATTGTTTATTAGTCCACTTGGAATTTCTTTTGTTTCAAGAGTTGCTCCACCACAATACCAAGGTATTATGCAAGGTGGTTGGCTTTCAGCAACAGCTCTCGGAAATCAATTATTGTTTATTGGTGCAATTTTATACGAACATATTCCAATTTGGATGACTTGGTCTATCTTTGTTATTGTATGTTTGATTTCAATGACAATGATGCTTGTGATGCTAAAATGGCTCGAAAGAGTATCAAAATAAATTATGTTTTGGCATAATTATTGATAATTATTTCACAGTTTAATAATTGTAAAGCCCCTTGTTGGTTCGCCAAAAGGGGCTTTTTATTTAGTTTGAAATTTTACGCACTTGCTTTTGTGCCACAACTGCCACCGGAGCATCCACAGGATGATGAAACCTCCGA
>JANJUO010000290.1 GCA_024710535.1 bacterium | reverse complement strand
CCATTTCGAAGTATTTATTTCGATTTCAAATTTCAAACTGTCAATTTTCGAAGTAATTGCAGATATTTCGAGTTTCCATTCTTCAGTCATAGATTGAATTCGTTTTTCTGCGTGCTGAAATTCAGGAAATTTTTCCCTTATCGTTTCATTATTGATAAATTCTACATTTTGCGAATATGCATTGTATGAAATCAAAATAGAAAATGTTATTATAAAGAATAACAATTGAAATAATTTCATAATCTTAACCTTCTTTTTAATAGCAAAAAAGTAGAATATTCAATTCAAATAATAAACTAATTCTTAATTAAATGAAGAACCTGAAATTGATCAGATTCTTCAATTTAATTTCATTAATTTTAATTGCCGCGTTTAATTTTGTCGATTACTTTGAAAGTAATGTCAATTTTAGCGTCGCTATAAACAGCAGTCAATTTATCAACAACCAAAGTAATTTTTTCTTCTTTAGCAACTTCTTCGATTGCTTTTCTTGCTTTTTCTCTGATTGGCTCTAATAATTTAACTCTTAATTTATCCAAAGCGCCATTTTGTCCAAATTTTTCTTCTTGGAATTGCATCATTTGCATATTCATTGCTTGAAGTGATTCTTCTTCTTTTGCTTTCTGATCCGGAGCCATCATTGATGATTGCTTTTGATAAACTTCAAATTTCTTTTTCAAATCTTCTCTAAGAATATTCAAAGTATCTGACCATTTTTGACCAACTTCTCTAACTTGTTTGTCTGCCGCTTGAAATTCAGGCATTTCTTTCAAAATTGTTTCAGCGTCAACTATACCTAACTTTACTGTATTTGCTTGTGAATACAAGTTGTTAGCAAAAATAAATGTGATTAAAGTAACCACTCCCAATACAAAAAATTTTTTCATTAAAAAACCTTATAAATTATTAAAAACAAATTAATTCAAACTTTAAAATTGTCCCAAATGGAATAAAAATCTCCAACCTGAAGGCTCATCTCCACCTGTTCTGTATGTATCAAAACCATAACCATAACTAAATCCAATAATACCAATAGGATTTATAAATAATTGCACACCAAGACCGGCAGATCTTTTTAATTCAAAAGGATTTGTAACTTTCAAATTGCTCCAGATATTACCGGCTTCTGCAAATACATAGAAAAATATCGGCATTGGTTCAAGCGCAATTGCAAATCTCAATTCGGCAGTATATTTTGCCATAACTTTCGAAGCACCTTCACCAATTTTATCATCCAAATATCCACGCAATGGAGTAACGCCATAGCCACTCAATCCATTTCCACCCATTCTGTATAATTCTATTGGTGAAATTAATGTATCGTTTGTGAATCCATTGATATAGCCAAGTTTTGCCGAAAGCATAAACACAAGTCTATCCATTCCTTCAACACCAAAAAGTGGATTGAACATTTCATAACTTATTTCATTTTTGATATAGTCCGTTTGACCAATTCCCAAAGCACCTAATGCAACATTTGTGGATAAACTGAATTTTGAGCCGACAGATGGAAAAAACATGTGATTAACACTGGCACGTGAAATTCTTTGATTAATAGAAATTTCACTGTATTCCCCAACTCTATAATAATACGATTCTCGGCTATTTTTATTAAATTGAACTCTCATTCCCCAATCGGCTCTCCAATAATCATCGGGCCATCGGAATCTACGTCCAATATTCAATGCAACACCAGTACGTTTTTGTTCGATATCAGAATAATTAAAATATGTATCAAATATATTAAAGCCAAGTGTTGTTGGAGTGTCGAATAGCCATGGCTCAGTTAATCCAATTGTAAATGTATTATAGCGATTGCCATAACCTTGTTCATAATTGAAATTAAATACCTGTCCGCCACCACCTTTTAATGGCTCTGTCAATGAAAAATTATTAAAAGTCATTCCCGCTGAAACTGTTAAGCCATAACTTCCGGCAAAACCTATCGCAGCATTAAAAGTATCGGTTGAATTTTCTTCTACTCGATAAATAATATCAACTGCAGTGTTGTCTGTTTCTGATGGTTTTGGCTCAGGCTTGAGTGATTCAGGCTTAAAATATTGAGTTGCTTGTAATGCTCTCAAACTTCTAATGATTGCAGAACGATCGAAATAATCACCGGGTCTGGTATAAAGTTCTCTTCTGATAACTTTATCTTTCGTTTTGATATTACCAACAATATCAACTCTACCAATTCTGGAACGGTCATTTTCAAAAACTCTGATTTCAATGTCAACAGAATCCCCGCCTACTCTTTTCAAATCTGGAGTAATTCGGGCTTGCAAGTATCCATTATCCAAATACATCGAATACGCATCGGTTTGGTTTTCATTTCCCATTAAATTCTTCTGAAATCTCTCAACGTCATAGACATCACCAGATTTGAACTCCAATCTGCGCATCAATATATCAGAAGGATAAACAGTATTTCCATTAAAGCTGATATTTCTAACAAAAAATTTGGTTCCTTCATCTAATTTGATATTGACAAACACAGCTTCATTTTTTTCGTCATAAATAACTGTATCACTAACAATCCTTGCATCAATGAAGCCATTTTTCTTATAGTAATTTATAAGCAAATCTTTATCTGTAAGATATTTTTCTTTATCAAATTTGCCACTTCGCCATAACTGCCACCATTGTTTGATTTTTGTTTCATCGAAAGTGCTATATAATTCATCATCATCAAAATTTTTGTTTCCTTCAAATGAAATTTTTCTAACTTTAAATTCCAGACCTTCATCAATATCCAATATTAGCCTTGAATATGAAGCAGTATCGGTTTTTTCGATTTTTGAATCTATTTTAGCAAATCCATATCCTTCATCAAGATATAGTTTTTTTACTTTTTTTGAGGCTAAATATTTATCATAATTGGTTAGAATATCCCCACGAGTTTTACTGATTGCTTTGGTAATATCATAATAATCAATTTTCTTATTATTTTCGATTTCAATATAACTCAATCTTGGGAATTCTTTAACTTTGATTTCCAAAAATACACCAACCTCAGTAATTTTATCAGCAACAATATCAACATCAGAAAATTGCTTTCTATTCCATAAATTTTTAATGGCAGTTTGAATTTTCTTATCGAATGGCAAAGTAATCTCCTCGCCAACTTTTAATCCGGATAATGTAATAATTGTTTCAGGATCGGCAAATTCCGCACCGGTAACAAATATCGAAGCAATAGTATAATTCTGCGTTTGCTGGCTTGGAGCAATTTGCGAATAAACACTTAAAAAACTAAAAAGAGATAATACTATTAATGCCGTTTTAAAGCTTTTTGAATACATCAACAACCCGTTTAAAATATGAATTTTTTTCTGTTATATCTGAAGAGTTAATTTGTGAAGAAGTCATGCCAAATCTACGTTCTCGGTTTGCATAACTGTAAAGTGCTTCGTAAAGATCGTTACGTCTGAACTGGGGCCAATATTTATTTGAAATATATATTTCTCCATAAGCCATTTCCCACAATAAAAAATTGCTCAAACGCATTTCGCCACTTGTTCTGATTAAATAATCAGGATTTGGCATCGTGTTGGTCTGTAAATATGAAGAAAATAATTCTTCATTTATATCTTCAGGAGAGATTTTGCCCCTACGAACATCCAAACCTATCATTTGTACTGCTCTAACAATATCCCATCTTCCACTATAGCTCAAGGCAAGTGTAAGAGTCAGTCCTGTATTTGATGCAGTTCTTTCCATCGAATCAGTAAGAAGTTTCTGGATTTGTTTTGGTAATGAATTTAATTTACCAATAGTATTGATTTTCACATTATTCTTATGAAGTTCGTTGATTTCTGCTTTTAGATAATGCTCGAGCAATTTCATAAGTCCAGTTACTTCTGTAATAGGTCTTTTCCAATTTTCAATTGAGAAAGCATACAAAGTCAGGAATTTGATGCCTAACTGGGAACTTGCTTTAACAATATCTCTCACGCTTTCAATACCTTCTTCATGCCCGGCAATTCTGGGAAGTTTTTTTTCCACTGCCCATCTGCCGTTACCGTCCATAATAATTGCAAGATGTACAGGTAATTCTACAGACTGAATCAGTTCAATTTGACAATTTTTGTCCTCGACACTCAATTCTGAATTCCAATCCACTAAAACACCTTATTATTTGATTTACAATTAAGCAAATTACAAAATTAGTCTGATTTATTATAATAATCAAAATTACTTATAACAAATTTCAAAAAAATTACTAATTTCTTGCTAATAAACGTATAAAGTGCATTTTTTATTTTTGTATTCTAAAACTGTTTGTTAAATTTGTTTTTTATTAAGAAATTAATTTAATTTTAGTTTTATTATCTTTTAGGTGTATTAATGACAAAAGCAGATATTGTTGATGAAATTGCAAAAGCAACGGGCTTAACAAAAATCGAAACCAAATCAGTAGTTGATGGTGTTTTCTCAAGTATTATCAACGCTATTGCAGAAGGCAAGAGAATTGAATTGCGTGGTTTTGGAGTTTTCAAACAAAAAAGTCGCAAGCCAAGAATGGCAAGAAATCCAAAAACAGGTGATTTAGTTCCTTTGGAAAAGAGATTTGTTCCCGTTTTCAAACCATCACCAGAATTTCTTACAAAAGTTAACGACAATATGAAAGGCAGTTCTGAAGAATAATCAATAACTTGAAAATGCCTCAAAAATTGAGGCATTTTTTTTATCCCCTATTTTAAAAAATAATAAGAGGTCATTATGAAAAAATATATTATCGCAATTGTGTTTATCGCTTTTGCTTTGAATACCTTTGCGCAAGATTCAGATAATCCGTTGAAAGCATTTTGGAAAAAAGAAAAATTAAAGATCAATGTTGAAGATGCTCTCAAAATTATGAATAGTCCTGAGTTTCAAAAGAAACAAGCACAATCTATCGATATGAAAAATATGGATTTTCTGCAAGCCGATAATCCTGTTTTCGATGATAAAGATATTCTAGTTCCTGAATCTGAAATTCATTCCGCTATCAATCCAACAAATCCATTAAACATCGTAACATCTCCGATTAGACAAAATACATCAAATCCTACTATGACAATTACCTGCCCTGTTTACTATACTAAAGATGGCGGTAAGTCTTGGAAATTGAGCAATTACGTTACAAAGCCACCTTATGAAAATTTTATGATTCAAGGTGGTGGCGATCCTATGTTTGCTTTCGATGCTGATGGCAATCTTTACATGTCTTGGATTAATTTGTTCGTTACTTTAATAAATATTGGAGATGTTAATACTCCAAATTTCATTCCGGACTCAATGATGGTAGGCTTGTTTTATGCAAGATCTACAAATGGTGGCGAAACTTGGATTGATGATGGTTCTGCAATTGAATCTATCCAAAAATCAAAATACATTCAAAACCAAAACCCAAATTGGAGCTTTATGCTTGATAAGCAATGGATGGCAAGTGATTTATCAAATTCAAAATATAGAAACAATATGTATTTATCTGCGGTCAAACTCGGATTGACTACCGGAATTTACAATATGGTTCTATATCGCAAGCCAGCAGGAAGCAAAGATTTTCTTAAACAAGGAACTATAATAAACACTTCAGGAAATATGTTAGTTCAATTTGGAAATGTTGATGTGGATCATTTAGGAAATGTGCATTACACATTTTTGGGCATAAATGCTTCATACAAACTAAACTTGTTTCATTGCATTTCAACTGATGGCGGCGCTACTTTTTCAAATCCTGTAAGAATTAGCGAAGTTTATGGCTCTATGCGACAAATGCCCGGCTATCAAGCAATCCCGGGTGTTTCAAATGATAGATGTTATCCGGCTCCATATATGGCTGTTGACAAATCAAATGGTCCGAATGCAGGAAATATCTATATGACTTGGACTGCAAATGGTGTGAATTCCAATCTGGGAAGAGGGCACGATGTCTTTTTTTCTTATTCTTCAGATCAAGGAAAAACTTGGAGCAAAGCCGCTGTAGTCAACGACAATTATCTTTTGGATCAATCACACAGTTTCTATTCAAACATCGCTGTTAATGATAGCGGAGTGGTTGCAATTGCATTCTACGACAGAAGAAATGATATCGTTAATAATATTCAAACAGATTATTATTTGGCATATTCATTCGATGGTGGCAAATCTTTCGACAAAAATATCAAACTTACATCCAAAGCATCAAATTTTGCTAATATTGGAAATAGAAATGGCGGCTTTGGTATTGGCGAATATAATGGACTCGTGATGAGTAAAGATTATGCGATGCCTTTTTGGGCTGACGGCAGAACAAATAATGGGGAAATCATCATTTATACCGCACAAGTACCGATTGTAAAGAATACCGGCTCGGTGGAATCAATCAAGCCAATCAATAATTATTTGAATATCACTAATATTAACCCAAATCCTGCACAGAACAGCGCTAAAGTAGATTTTACAATTATCAAAGATATGAATATATCATTAGAATTAATTGATATAGAAGGCAATTCTATCCTTTCTTTTGAAAATCAATTCCTCAGTAATGGCAATCACACAATTGAGTTGAACTTATCAAATATAATTTCTGGAAATTATTACATAAGAGTGAACTCTGATTTTGGCTATGCAATTAGGAAACTCTCCATAGTCAAATAATTTCATTAAAAACATAATGCAATTCTGCATAAAAATAAACTCTAACTTCCGATAGATTAATTCTGTCGGAAGTTTTTTTTTGTAGCTCTAACGCACTCGTCTGAGAGAAATTAAACAATATAAATAATAAGGTTAAAAAAACTTGGGGGAACATTTTTCTACTAAGGTTAATTATTGAAATATTGTTTTGAATAACTTATTTTCAAAAAACACCTTAGTAGAAAATTTTAATGGCTCATTATTCAACCTTATTAATTTCTGGATTTCTCCCCTGCGGCTTCGAAATGAGGGGATGCAATAAGACATCCGATGTTTGTGTTATAATCGCCACAATTTCTGAATAAAATTCATCATATTTTTTGCAAAACATCGGATGTCTGGGAAGCACCTTTGAATAAGACATCCGATGTTTGTGTTTGTTAATAGCTCAAACATCCTTGTTTAAGAGAATTGAAATTCCGTAGGAATGATTCTGTTTGTAGAAAAAATGCATCTTTGATAAAAAAGTTCCTATAGGAACGGTTTTTTTTCTAATTCATAATTCGTAATTAATTAATCCACTCCTACGGAGTTTGATTTAAAATAAAAAAAATTGTTTCTACAAATAGAATTCTCCTACGGAGAAAGAATTGTAGAGAACAGCGATCGTTGTTCCCTAAAAAAAATCGTAAGGAACGCAGATCTGCGTTTCCTACAAAATTATTTCAAAAAAAATAAATAATTCCTACAATAAAAATAAATCACTTTTCGTTAAAATAATTAATATTTATTTGATTGAAATAAATTGTTTATTGAATAGATAATATTTTATTTTGAT
>JANJUO010000284.1 GCA_024710535.1 bacterium | reverse complement strand
ATTTCTGACTTTGCCAAAGATAGTATAAATATGTCTTTGTATGAATTTATCCGCAATCCTGAAAAACCATACCATAAATTGTTTGAACTGAAACAAGTTCATAAAGATGGTAGAATATTATGGGTTGAAATATCCGCACAGCTTCAATTCAATATGAATGGAGAAATTGAAATTATTGGAATTAGCCGAGATGTTGATGCAAGAAAACAATTGGAAGCCCAATTGCATAATGATAAAATTAAACTCCAAGAAAATGAAATTGCTCTAAAAGAATTGAATGCCACAAAAGATAAATTCTTTTCGATAATTGCCCACGATTTGAGAGGTCCATCCGGCAATTTCACAAATATGTTGAATATACTTTTAGATGAATATGAAGATTTTGATGATGAATCAAAAAAGAAAATGCTAAAAATTATGCGTGATGCATCTACTCAAATGACAAATCTGCTTGAAGATCTTTTGGAGTGGAGCCAAATTCAACACGGAACAATAGCATTCAATCCGGAAATTCTTGATTTGAATGAAATTCTTCAAAATATTTCAAATCAGGTAAACCTCACTGCAAACAATAAGCAAATTGAATTGAAAATCAACATCCCTGAAAATACAATTATTTTTGCCGATAAAAATATGATAAATGCCATTTTGCTTAATCTAATTTCGAATGCCATCAAATTTAGTCATAAAAACGGTATTATCGAAATTGGTCATGAACAATTCAAAAATATTGATTTCGACGAAATATATGTAAAAGATTATGGAGTTGGAATGAACGAAACCAAAAAAGGAAATTTATTCAAAATTAAAGAAAATGTTGTTAGCAAAGGTACGGCTGGCGAAAAGGGAACCGGACTTGGGCTAATTCTGTGTAATGAATTTGTGAATCGCCATAATGGAAAAATTATCGTGGAGAGTATTCCTAATTATGGCACTACATTTAGAATATTTCTTCCAAAGCAAAAAAATAATTAGTTTCTCCTTAAAATATAATTCGTTTTATATACGTTTAATGCACCGTCAGTTGTAACAACTGACGGAACAATGCATTTCCTCCCATTGGGGAGGACAAAGGTGGGGTTGTATTTGTTTTGTTATGCTGAAGGTTAATACCGGCATTCTGATTTGGCGAGGCTGTCCAATAAGTATAATTTTCAGCAACAAACAAGGATGCTTGTTCTACTAAGTCTATATAAATATGGTAGGTCAAACATCCTTGTTTGACATTAATTATCAAAAATATATACTTATTGGACAGCTACAGAACAATACATATTCTTCCTTTGGAAAGATAAAGGTGGGGTTTATTGACCCTACAATGATAATTGATAAACTGTTTACTTTTTTTGTTTATTTGGAGATTCTATGAAAAAATTTCAACCGCTTCAATTTTTATGGGCTATTTTATTAATTTTGATCGTTAATTCCTGTGTGAGTGTCTATCGTGAAGAGGACGGAGCAGGCGCAGGCGAACCGGCAGCAAAATCAGACGCAACTCCTCCGGCAGATTATAAACCAACATTTATCTTGTCCACAAGTCCTTATAATGATAAAATTCATACTTCTCCAAAACTTGAAGTTACTTCAATCGATAACAAAGAATTGAGCAATGTTAGATTAAAATTACATTTTATTGATTCTGATAAAGTATATTTGAGTGGCGCCACAGGTGCTCAATTCAAGAAAATATGGTGCGAAGTGGTTGATACAATCGATGGAAAGCCACGAATTATCAAAGATTTCAAAATTACCGAAACCACAGAAAATAGTGATAAGAAAATTGCTATGGCTATCGCTATGGATCATAGCGGCTCGATGGGCGAAAGTAGAGCAGTGGTTGTTCAGCAGGCAATCGAAAATATCATCAAAAACAAGACCGATAATGATGCAATTGCATTAATACGATATGATTCGAAAGTAAATGTGGAGTCGGCTCTCACCTACAACAAGCAAGAATTACTCAACAATCATAAAATCAATGGTTTGGCTGGATATGGCGGAATGACCGCTATCACAGATGCAATTGATGCAGGAAATAAATTGCTTGCAGGATTGCCACGCTCCACCGAAAAAGTAATTGTTGTATTTACTGATGGCTGGGATAACAGCTCCAAAATTGCTCAAGACTCGGTTATCCGATTTGCAAAATCAAACAATATTATGATTTACGGAGTGGATTTTGGAGAAAATATTAATTCGAACTTTATGAAAAAATTTGCAGATTCCACTTCCGGATTCTACAAAAGAATTTATCAAACAAGCGAATTTCCTCTTGTATTTACGGATATTTACA
Source organism: bacterium (assembly GCA_024710535.1). Classification (GTDB taxonomy): domain Bacteria; phylum Bacteroidota; class Ignavibacteria; order Kapaibacteriales; family UBA2268; genus JANJUO01. Next base: position 356 of record JANJUO010000284.1, on the reverse strand, counting down.
AAAGATTGAGAAACTACTATGTCCTTGAATATAAAACAAATAGTTACGGATTGCACAAAGTTAGATTGAAACTCTGCCTTCCAAGCGATAGCGCCATTGCGGTTGCAAGTTACGACAACACTCCTGACATTGGCTCCATCGGTATGATAAATGTATATTTTGATTTCAACAAAGCAACAATTACAAAAGATTCAGAAAGTGCAATAAATGATGTGGTTTCATTTATGCAAATTTATCCAAATATGAAAATTCAATTGCAAGGTCATACAGATGCATTAAACAGCACCAGCGATCCCGATTACAATTTGAAATTATCACAAAAAAGAGCAGATGCAGTGCGTGATTTGATGATCAAA
>JANJUO010000275.1 GCA_024710535.1 bacterium | reverse complement strand
CCCCGCTCTTGCCAATACTGAATACAATACAGGCGCCATGTGTCCGGCACTCAAAACAAATCGGTCGCGTTCATTCCATTGCCAATTTGCCGCATCGTATTTCATAATTCCACCAAAGAATAACACAGCCATCAAATCGCTAATTCCAAGCGGACCACCCGAATGACCAGATTTTGCAAGTACTAAACTTTTGATGATGTCTCTGCGTATTTCTGTTGCTATTTTTTCAAATTCTACTGAATTTCTTCTTGTATTTTCGAAGGTTTCATTCGAAAACTCGATTTTCAAATCCATTATTTCTTTATCTTTTTATAAAATTGAATAAAAAATCAATACAAAATTACGAAAAAATTTATTACAATTAATTTATGTTGAAAAGTTTTTTTGTGGCACACTATTTGTTATTATCAAAATGGTATTTTATGATTAATTATTTTTTGATGGATATGCTAAAATTTTTGAAAACGAAGCAATTTAATTATGTAGCCATTACATTTTTATCAGTTATGGTTTTTCTTATGCTCTCATCATTTATTTCAAGAATGGTAATTGAGCCGCCTGTTGATTATGAACTTGATCCTAATATTGTGAAAAGTACTGCTCAGGAAGTTATTCAGGTAAATGTTCTTAATGCTTGCGGTGAAAGTGGTTTAGCCGGAAAAGTTCGAAACTATCTTCGCTCTCGTGGTTATGACGTTGTTGAAATTGGCAATTACGAACCAAGTCTTGAGCGTTCTATTGTAATCGATAGATTGGGAGATCCAAAGTCCTCTATGAAAGTGGCTTATGCTCTTGGAATTAGCGATACATTGGTTTATTCGGAAGTGGATTCAAATATGTTTTTGAGAGCGAGTGTTGTTATTGGCAAAGATTTTGTTGATCTGAAGCCTTTTAAATAATGATATTTTGAATAAAATCATAAATCAAAATTATTGAATGGTATGAGCACTTTTTGCTTATACCATTTTTTGATTTATATAAAAACTCTAATTATCTGCAAGTTTGTAATGAAGTTGAGTTAGTCCTTTTTCAAATGATTTTACTGACACAAGTTCTAATTTTTGCTCAGGTCTGCCATCCAAGAATAGTTTTGTTCCATTTCCAAGCAAAATTGGTATAACAGAAATAATAAATTCGTCTATTAGATTACTTTTTAGAAGTTCGTTTATAATTTCAGCTCCTCCGTCACAGAAAATATTTTTTCCATTTTCTGATTTGAGTTTGCGAACAAGTGATTCAAGGTCGCCTGTGTAAAATTTCAATGAACCAATATTTGCTCTTGGTGTTCGAGTAATAATGTAGGCATCTTTATTCGTATGAGGAAAGTCATAGCCCATTGAGATTACTTTGTCGTAAGTTTTTCGACCAACAATAACAGCATCCACAGAATCTACAAATTCTGCATAACCATAGTCTTGCCCATCCTGTTCGACAATCTCAAGAAAACTAAGGTCATCTTTCGGCTTTGCGATGTACCCATCTAAACTCATTGCAATATATAGAATTACTTTTCTTTTCATAATTATTCAATTATCATTTGTATGTAAAATATAATTTTGTTTTCAATTATTGATACAAAAATAAGAAAAATTTGTATATTAATTTCAAAGAGAATTTAAGTGAATTAAAAGAGACTTTTAATCAAGTTACGAACAAAAACATTAATTCACTTTTGCTAAAAACATTGTCATTTTTTAATTTGATTATATCCTTATTCTTTGCTCTCAAAGAAATTTGAGAGGGGCTTAACAAATAATCCAGATAAAGTGCCAACATAAACTGTATCACCTAAAAATTCTATACCAGTAATTTTCTTGTATTCAAGCCCATCATTTTTGAGAAAGCGGAGTGTGTAATCATCACCATTCCATACTTGAGTGAAAATGTTATCTTGATAAAAACCAACCAAACTATCACTAATTAAATTGTGTTTTCCTCTTCCCAAAATCCAGCTGTTTGTTGAGTATTTAGTCCAAGAATCACCATTATCAAAAGACTTATAAAGATCTTGTGGTTCTACGGCAGCATATAAAACGTTATTGTATTTATAAACAAAATTGAAGCCGGAATATCCATCTATTACCTTCTTGAAATTACCATCCTGATACATTTTATAAACCCCATCATCACCCAAATCAATTATAAAGTAATCATCAATGGATGCAAAATAAATCAGTTGGTGACCAACTAATCCCTTTACACTTTTTTCAATTTCAACAATCTTAGTAAATGTTGTATAAATAAAAGGATACTTTGATTTGTTTATCCCTACTCCAATAAGAAAAAATTTGTAGTTAGATTTTGCTCCGTTTTTATCATAATAATGAATTAGCAAGACCCCATTATTATTTATAACCATAATTTCTTCTCTCATCCATGGATAAGCAATTTTGTGAAAAGAAGTATCAATTCTTTTTAGAAATAAAGTACTACTATAGTCACTTGAAACGAAATCATCTTTAATTGTTAGACTTATAAGTGAATCCCTATATGGTATTGGCATATAGTTGCTATTCAAAGGCAATTTATTATATATGTCATAAGTTAATAATGATTTAATATACTGATTTAGCTCAATCTTACCGTTCTTCAATCTATAAGCTGTCATATAACCGGGTTGCTGAAAATAAATACCATTTTCATCTCTACTTGTGTTAATTATTATCTTATCTTCTCTTGTAAAACGTGTTACCTCTTTCCAGCTATTTTCCTTTTCAACCTCCACTTCTACAGTAACAATTTTCTCAGTAGTGCAGGATAAAACTAAATAAAATAAAGCCGCTGTTAATATCCATTTGACTAATTTCATAATTATCTCAATTTTATTTTCTGATTTTATTAAGTATTCTCACAAACGGAGAATTTTAAATCAA
>JANJUO010000264.1 GCA_024710535.1 bacterium | reverse complement strand
AAATTGCCTGTTGGTAATGAATTTTGGCTTACATTTATGCAAAATTTCAAAGATGACGAATCGAAAGCACCTTTGAATTTGGAGCTTTTCATTACCGGCGATCAAGATGCAAAAGTTGTAATTGAAATTAAAGCAATAAAGTACAAAAAAGAGATTTTTGTTCCTGCCGGAACTGTTTTATCGGAGATAGTCAGCCATTTGGCACAAGTTAAGAGTTCGGAAACTATTGAAAGCGGTCTTGCAGTTCATATCACAAGTGATAATCCTATTTCGGTTTATGGTTTGAACAGACGTCATCAAACCACCGACACTTATCTTGGCTTGCCAACTAATGTGATTGGTAAGGAATATCGAGTAATGTGCTATCATGTTACTGAAGATTTCTTGCCAGTTTTTGCGATTGTTGCCGCTGAAGATAATACAGTTATTGAAATTACACCAAATGCTGATACTTATGCAGGAAGACCGAAAAATGTTCCATTTGAAGTAACATTGAATAAAGGTGATGTTTATCAAGTGAAGCCAACTGTTAAGCGATTCAACAAGAAAGAAGCCGATTTAACCGGTTCTTATATTAAATCAAATAAAAATATTTCTGTATTTAGCGGGCATCAATGCTCTTATGTTCCTGTTGGACCACCTCCAGTGATTGCCTGCAACCATCTTGCAGAGCAAATGCCTCCGATAACATCTTGGGGCAAACATTTCTATATAGGAAAGTTGAAAGGACGCTCGCAATTTACTTACAGAGTTTTAGCAAATGAACATGATACTAAAGTATTCGAAAATTCCACTTTGCTCAAAGTTTTAAGAGCTGGAGAATATCTTGAACGAAATTCGAATCAGAATCTGCAAATCACTGCTGATAAGCCGGTTTTGGTTGCTCAATATTCGCAAGGATTTGATAATGGCGATTCGATTGGCGATCCAATGATGCTTTTGATTACTCCAACCCAGCAATTTTTGAAACAATATAGATTTGCAACTCCAATTAATGGCAGTTGGAATCATCATATTAATGTGGTTGCACTAACCAAGTCAATAAATTCAATTACTCTTAACGGCAGAAGATTAGATCCTAAATTATTCGAACCATTGGGCATTTCCAGATATTCAATTGCATTTATACCTATACCTTTTGGCACTCATTATATCAAGGCAGATGAGCCATTTGGAATGTATTCTTATGGATTCGGATTCGGTAATGTTGATGCTTATGATGCTTATGGAAATATGGGCGGTCAATCTTTTATTGAATATGTGCAAATACCTGATACAATAAAGCCAACTGCCGATTACAAATTAATAAATAATAAACATTCGATCATTGTGCGTGATGATAGAACGGATGATACAGGTCTTCAGAAAATTAATTTGATTGATAGTATTGGCATTTTAGCAAAAATCAGCCCAATTTCTTCAGGTATTCCACAAGCAACAATCGAGATGGTCCCAAAAAATCCAAGCGAAGCAGGTTTTATTAAATTTGAAGCAACTGACGTAAGTGGAAATACTGCACAATTTACAATTTGCTACCATTTGAATGAAGCAGGTTCGTTTGTATATTCTATAAATGATGGATTGAATGCAAAATGTATAAAAACACCGGGATTTGAAATTGGGGCATTTGCAAAAACATCTATCAATTTTCATAATGCAGATTTTTCAAAATCAGGAAATGTTTCTGTACCGGGAACTTTCTCTTCCTCAACTGGGCGTGGTGGTTTCTTTGGATTTTTGGCGGCATACCCAATCACACATAAATTAACCTTGTCTGCAAGATTATCTTATGATACATTTGGCGGCACACTCGTTGCACCTGATAGTATTATTTCACGTTATTTAGATACTGCAACAAGGCAATATTTGCCATTTAGTGAGAAGCATGTATTGCAATTAGGTGGCGGATATTTTGATTTCTCACTTGCCGGTGAATATTATTTTGTTAGATATTTATATGGCATAGCAGGTTTCAACTTGTCTTTTAATGTTTCGAATTCAATTGAATTATCCAAAGAAATTGTAACTCCTCAAGGATTGGTATATAAAAATGGCTCCAGAAGCACAACATTACCTATAAATGAACTTAGCTCTTTATCAGGAATAAATTTAGGAATTTATGGTGGAATTGGAATAACATATCCGGTTTTTGATAAATTTTCCGGCTTCTTGGAAAGTATGTATAATCAGCAATTTGGCAGTTTGATTGATGATGGAGATTGGAGTTTTAGCAGAATTAGTTTGTTAATCGGATTAAGATATAAATTGTAAAATATGAAAGAATCAATCAATCAGATATTAGCTGTTTTAATTAAAGAAATCAAGAGCGAATTCCGCACAAGATATGCAATTTCGGCAGTTTTGCTATTCATTTTAACAACAGTTACAATGATAGTTTTTGCAACTGCCGGCGAAGAAATCACAAGTGATATGGCAAGTGGTATTTTGTGGGTTATTATGTTTTTTGGAGCAATGACCGGCTTATCAAAAAGTTTTGTTAGTGAGGAAGAGCGTGGAACATCTTTTTTGCTTCAAATATCGGCAAATCCTATTTCTGTTTATTTCGGAAAATTATTATTCAATATAATTCTAAGTTTATCTCTGAATATTTTTTCTGTATTTTTGTTTTTTATATTCAATAGTTCAATTGAAGTGGTTCATTTTTCGGACTTTATGATTGTTTTGCTTCTTGGAAGTATTGGACTTGCCGGAGCAACTACTATAATTTCTGCATTAATTTCAAAAGCAAATACCAAAAATGCTCTCTTTCCGGTTTTGTCTTTTCCAGTGATTTTACCTCTTATTGTTTTGGGAATAAATA
>JANJUO010000259.1 GCA_024710535.1 bacterium | reverse complement strand
ATTACCATAATTTAATCGCTATGCGATATTTTCATTTTAAAATTTCTCAACCATTTACATCTAAATTTAATATAGTGAATAGTTACAAATAATCTTATTGGTCAATTATTGGATTATACTCAACATCAATTGCCATTTTTTTGCAAATTAACGAACGGATGTCTTTTGTAAATTAATAGAATATTCTACTTTTTCATTAGATAAAAAGATTATTTCGTTTGGATAACGTATTTCAACAGCAAAGCCATGTAATTCAGCCAATTTATCAAAATAAATCTCAAAATCACTATCAATTTGAATTATTATTTCGAGCAAATAAATTAAATCATGTGTAAATTTGAATTGAGTAGAATGAAAAATCAAGAAAGATTTTAGATACTTCTCAACTGTTTGTTGACAATGAAATGTGATTGTATCAAGATATTCAGGAATATGCAAATAAGTAATCTTTGCAGTTCCCAAATCAGGTCTGCTTTTGTAATACATTGCAAAACTTGGTTAATTTGTTCGTTCATACAAAGTCTTGCCATTTTTCATTACTTCATAAACAAAACCAAATTTATTATCCTTAGTCTCTTGGATTTCCTTTGGAGTATAAACAATTAAATCAATTGGCAGCATCAATCCAAATAACATTTTTCTAACTTGGGCAGACCTTTGTGGTCTTGGCAGGTCTGAATCTTTGATTAGGAATAAATCCAAATCACTATTTTCGTTTGGAACCCCATTTGCATAAGAGCCAAATAAAATAATTTTATCTGGAGAATACTCAGAAATTATTTTGTTAACTATCTCATTTATTTTATCTAATTCAATCATATCATTTTTTTATTTATTGATTTCTACCAAATATCTAATAATACGATTCATTGAAATAATATTTTATTTCTTTAAAGATGAATTTAGAAATATGTTGAATAACTGCCAGTTAATACAATGTATTAATTGAAAACTATTATCTGTATTGATAAACATATCCTATTTGAAACAAAAAAACGGGAGATGAAATATTACCTTCTCCAATACTTATTCCCGGCTGTAAGAAAAATCCATTAGTATTAAAATTATAAACAATTCCAACATAATTCCATTTAATATTAACCCACTTCTTATCATTGTTAGTACCACTAAAACTTGAAATTCCACCTACAACATTTAGACTATGGTAAGTTCTATCAAATTCACTAAATTTATATCCAACATCAATTTGGATACCTGTACCAAAAGTTCCAAGGGAAAATCCAGTTGCTTTAAGAACTAAATCATCAATGTGTTTTGAAAAAACTAAATTGAAATTTGCTGGCATACCCAAAGTTATTCCTAATTCTGATTTTGTTTTTCTATATTGATTATTTGTCTTTGATTTGAATTCAATCTTTTCAATTTCAGCCATTTTGTATTCAAATTCAGTTCCTTTTTCAGTTTTAATAACAACTCCATTATTTAAGTCATATTTAATTATTTTACCTGTAACTTTTGTGCCATTATTCAGATAAATAATATCTTCTGTTTCGTTTGATAATGCAATATTTGCTACAAAAAATAAAAATAGAACTAACAACATAATTTGGTTTTTAATAGAGAATAGCATAACACACCTTTGTAAATTGACTAAATATTTAAAAAATAATATAAATATTAATTATGAAACAATAATAAACATTAATTTTTTTAGAAATAATTAAGAAATAGTAAATTTATCTATCCGTTCTTGTTATAATTAAAAATATGGAAATAATTCAAATATAGCTTTGAATTATAATAATTTTCGATATTTATGTATTAATCTCTAAATTGATAAACATATCCTATTTGCAACAGCAACTGCGGACTGGAAAAATCACCATAACTATGACTTAACCCAGTTTGTAGATAAAAACCATTTGTATTTAAGTTATAAACAACTCCTATATATTGCCAACTTTTATAAATATAATTATTAATATATTTAGCATTACTTTCACGCAATTCTGCAACACCGGCAACTATATTAATAGCATGATATGTTCTTGCAAATTCTGCTAATTTATAACCCAATTCAAGTTGGATTCCTTTAGAAATATCACCAAGATAAAATCCCGATGCTTTAATCATTGTATTTTCGAAATGTTTGCCAGCTACTAAATTTAATGAAGCAGGTGTTCCAATAGTAACCCCCAATTCAGCACTGGTTTTTTTGTATTGATAAAATGACTCAGACTTGAAATCAATTTTATCTACGTCTGACATTTTGTATTGTAATTCAGAGCCGGATTCAGTTTTAATGATAACTTCCTTATCAACGTCAAATTTAATAATTTTACCTATAACTTTTGTGCCATTTTTCAGATAAATAATATCTGAAGTTTCGTTCGATAATGCAATATTTGCTACAAAAAATAATAAAAGAACTAACAACATAATTTGGTTTTTAAGAGAGAATAACATAATACACCTTGTTCATGATTTTAAAATTCAAAATTACAAAAATATTTGAAGAAAAATAAAGATTTTGTGAATTTTCAAATATTAAATCAATGATGTTGCATTGCTAATGAAGAGAAATGT
>JANJUO010000242.1 GCA_024710535.1 bacterium | reverse complement strand
ATGATATGAAAAAGTACATTGATTATATCATTGAAAAGCAAAATGAAAATAAGGATAGATTGATTACTAAACCTTTTAAGAAGGAAGTGAATGAATCATCATTATTATATGAGAATTGATTTTATTCAATTTATTAATTTTCTGTATTGGATAATTCATAAAGCAATAATTTCTATTGATTTAATATAATGGAAGTTTGATAGATATAAGTTTTTTATCAATATAAATTATTAAAATACGTTCAAACTGTGTATTAGAATTTTTGATTTTAAAAAATCAATTTATTTATGTTGTCAATGAAATAAATGAAACAAATAGTTTATATAGAAACAAGTGTAATTAGCTATTTGACTGCAAAGCCAAGCAGAGATATTGTTATTGCCGGTCATCAGCAAACAACTTATGAATGGTGGAATCACCAACGAAAAAAATATGAATGCTATATTTCTAAAATTGTAATGTCTGAAATTGAACAAGGAGACAAAAGTGCAGCTTTAAAAAGAATTGAAGCTGTCAAAAATATTAGTTTGTTAGAATATAATGTTGAAATAGAAGAACTTGGCATTGTATATATGAAACTATTTGATATTCCTTATAAATCCAAATTAGATGCATTGCATTTAGCATTTGCTTCATGGTATAGGATTGATTTTTTGTTATCTTGGAATTACAAACATATTTCAAATGCGATTGTTAATATCAAACTTAATGAATATAACTCAAAAAATAATTTATTTTCACCAATTTTATGTTCTCCTGAAGAACTTATGGAGGTTTATAATGTATAAAGACCCTATTATTGAAGAAGTCAGAAAAAACAGAGAAGAACTTTTTAAGATGTTTGATTATGATTTAGGCAAATTTACTAAATACATTATTGAAAAGCAAAATGAAAATAAGGATAGATTGATTACTAAACCTTTTAAGAAGGAAGTAATTGATACTAAATTAATTGAGTGCTAAAAATAATCTAAATGTTTTATATAATAATTTTTAGATAAATATTATATCAAAGCAATAAGTAAATTAAATTCATTCTTTCCAATAAAATAAAATCCCTGCTCCAAAAAAGCAGGGATTTTTTTTATTGTCTTCCTTTCTCGTAGAGATTATGATTGTGGTAATTAAATATCTGGAATATCAAGTTGGACTTCACCTAATTTTCTAAAAATTGATTTTATTAGAAAAATTGTTCAATTCAAAAATGGAGTCCATCTCAATAATAACTGCATATTCTTAGATATGCCACACTTTCAAAGTGTGGCATATCTTGTAAAATAGTCAGCCCACTAACTAAATATTTACTTCGTAAATTTATGAATAAATTTATTGCCGGAGTAATTTATTTCAAGAAAATAAACTCCGCTTGATAAATTTGAAATATCAATAACTGTTGAAGTATTGTTGACATCGGATTGTATTGAAACTGTTCCTCTAATGTCAATTATTCTGTATGAATCAAGTGATTCTTTGGAATTTAATTGTAATGAATTTCCATGTTGAGAAACTATTATTGATGAGGATTTTTCTTCATCAACAGAAACCGGATCTGCTTTGCCAACTCCCGATACGCTAAGCGCAACATTTTCATCGGCATCAGTATCAAATTCAATATTTTCAATATATTCTTTTGCTTCTTTTGGTCTGAATTCAATATTTAAGTTGATTTCTTGATTTGGAAGCAACACAAAAGGAAAATTAACACCTTTGAAATTGAATGCATCGGATTCGAATGGCTTGAAATTCTTTACTTGAATTGGAAATTTGCTGTTATTTGAGATTTTTGCAGCTGCTAATTTCATTTTCGAGACAATTGTTGTATCGAATTTAACGCCTGAAACTGAATAAGTAACTTTTTCAACGCTTGCATTTAGATAAGTTCCGATTTTTTCCTCACCTGATTCATATTTTACGATTAATGTATCAGTAAAATTTCCAACCTTGTCAGATTTAAATGAGAAATTAAGAGTTTGATTTTGTTTACTATCCAAAATCAAATCTTTTACAACTGTATTCAATTCAAATCTACTATTTGCTTTGTTCGACAGATAAACATCTGTGATTTTGAATGTTCTATTGCTTGAAGTATTGCTAAGCATAACAGAATCAGCAAAAGTCTGATTTATTCTCAAAAGCGGTTTTTTACTTTGTGCAGTTATACTTGCATAAACGAAAGTTTCCAGACCCGCTAATTCAAATTTATTTACTCGATAATTTCCGCTTTTATCAGATGCAAAAATAATTGCAGTACCCGGCATACCTTGATCAATTAGAGAAATATTCCAATTGATTTTTGCAACTTCACCTGCTATATATTTATCATAAGTGAATTTCACATTTTTGCTTTCATTTGATAATAAATATATCAAACCTAAGTTAGAAGAAATCTTAGTTTGTGGCGAGCCATCAATCCCAGATCCAATATCATCAATTGTTCCATTGATTTCAATATTTGTTTTATTAATAGAAGTGATTACCGGTTTATTTGTATCTTGTTTATTTACTTCATTAACAAAAACTGCTCCAGCAGGAAATCCATAAGAATCCCACGCATCAAAACCATAAGCATAACATACAAATTCAGAATTTGCCTTAATTCTATACACTCCATCACTTTCTAATTTTATTGTTTTATAACCTAAATAACCATCTTTTGTTTGGATAAAGGAAGCTGAATCAATTGATTTCCAATCCAATGAATCTTTATTATATTTAGAATATTTCAAGCCATCTATGATTGATTGTGTAGGTGTTTTAAAAAGAATAGTAGCATAATTTGATTTAAACCCTATGCCACCCATTATTCCGGGAGTATTAAAAATCATATCCTTATAAAATAGTGATTCAGGAAATAATTGCATTTGAAATGGATCACTCTCAATTCCATCTTCTGATTGCCCAGGATTATAAAGAACAACATTAATCGGTTTATCTGCACTAATTAGTACGGGTTTAGGAGTAGTGATTGTATCTGCTCTTGTTTCAAGATAACCTTTGCCGTTAAGTCCACCGGCAGTTTCAATAGTAGCAAAATAAACTCCGTTTCTATATAACTTAGTATTTGCTTCTTTTGCAAAAATCTTAATTATTGGATAATTTTTCCTATCAACAATCTGTGGAACAAGTACTTCGTTGCTCCAATAATCAGTAGGTAATTCTTGTTCGATAATATAATCACATGCGGAATTCAAAGAAGGTACATAAGAACAAAAATTACCAGAAATAACCGCTATGGGTTTGTTTGATTTTATAATTGAGCCAGTTAAATCATTATTTGCACCAATACCGGCAATCAACCAAACATCACCAGAATTCATTTTTTCCTTTTTAGTTTGTCCAAATTTTAAAGTATCATTATTTGGAAATATTGCCTTCGATGAAGCATTACCGCCAAGAGTAAATTCAACTTCAGTGTTGTCATAGATTGCAACTATAGAAGAATATGATGGTAAAAACTGAAATTGATTGTTTGTTGGGTCAGCATAAGAAGCAACTTGATACTCTTTTCCCAAAATATGAATAGGAAAAGCAAGAAATCCATCTGAAGTATATCTGAATCGAGTAACCCCATAAACAACAATTGGTTCATCCGATGTAATTTTAATTGCTCTTTTTGCCCAAACTTGACTTGGTTGAGGTGGAGTTGGATAGGCACCGCTCCCTTTTGAATACATTTGAGCTTCAGTAGGGCTTAAAACAAATTCAATTACATCATTTGGAATTGTAAGTTTTGAAATTTCTTTTCCAATTCCCTCAATCTGTAATTTTACATTTGTACTTACTGTTGAAGAAACATAAATTCTAATTGCATTATTAGATGAAGTTTCCTCCCAACAAGGATGAAAAGTCAAATAAAACTCTGTTCCGGCATTACTTGTGCCAAGCATTGCAGGTAAATTTTTAGGATTGAATTCTTCGGCAAGCATTTTCATAGAAAATGACAAAATAAAGCCAACAAAAAGAAAGGTGAGAAGCTTTTTCATAATATTTCTTAAAATTTATTAATAAAAAACAAACTTAAATAATAATTTTGTTAAAAACAAAAAAATATGCTTTAATTTATATAAATAAATTCAGTATTTTTTTCTAATTGATTATTTTTGTTTTCAATACCAAGTTCCCTTGCAATATGCAGAACATTCTTTCAAAATCAACAAAATTCTATAAACAGTCATTTCAGTTATCGTTTCTACTCCGTCAGTTATTGCAGTTCCGCTGTCTGTTACTGTTTTCTCTCTGTCTGTTATTGTTTTCTCTCTGTCTGTTATTGTTTTCTCTCCGTCTGTTATTATTTTCTCTCTGTCTGTTATTGTTTTCTCTCTGTCAGTTACTGTTTTCTCTCTGTCAGTTACTGTTTTCTCTCCGCCAGTTGTTACAAGTACTCCGTCAGTTACTGTTTCTACAGTGACAAAATCTATTTCTTTCTCATTTATTTGAATTGTTTCAATTTCAGATAACTTTTTTTTTAGTTAATTAACAATCAAACTCATTTGTGGAATTGATTGCTTTTGGATAGGCATTTTTTGTAAAGAAAATTTGTTTTGAAATATCAAATAAATCATATAATTTAGTGCTTTAAATATTCGATTTTTCAAGCAGAATTACAATGCTACGATGCTTAGAAATTTATTTACATTTTTTAACGATAAATATTTTTTGAAAAAAATTTATAACTCTTTGAACAATTAAACGTCTTATTGTTTGTTATTAATTATTAATTGGAATAAAATGAAGAATTTGAAATTTTTGGTCCTTATAGCAATATTTTTTGCTTTTATTTCAAGCCAATTATATTCACAGCAGAAGTTGGAAGTGTTCCAGAAAGGTGAAGAATTGCTTTATGAAGTATCATTTCTGGGAATTGGCTTGGGAACGGTTAAAGTTGTCTCCAAAGATGAAGTAGATCTAAATGGCAAAAAAGTATATAATGCTTACTGTGAAATGAAATCTTACAGTGGAATACCATTTGTGGAATTGCATGCTTTTTTTGATTCATGGTTCGATAAATCTTTATCATTTACTTATAAATTTGTTGGCAATAACAAAGCAGATGCAAATAATTGGGATTATCAAAAAGTGGAAGCCGATTATCCAAATAAAAAAATATATATCGAAGAATGGAAATACAAACAGCAAACTATGAATAAATGGGTTGATTTTGATAAAAGATTGAATGATGGTGCTTCACTATTCTTCTTTGCAAGACAATTTACAGATTTTGGTAAAACAATCAAAGTGCCGACTATAATTAACAATCAATTAGAAAGCACAACTTTGAATTTTTCCGGTAAAAGAGAGAAAACCGAAATTAGTGCTGTAAAATACCCTATCAAAACAATTTATTTTGATGGAAAAGCAGATTGGGAAGCAATTTATGGTCTCACAGGCAGATTCAAAGGATGGTTTTCTGATGATAATGCAAGAGTTCCAATCAAAGCAGAAATGAATGTTTATGTTGGAAGTGTGAAAATTGAATTGATAAAATGGACACGTTCCGGTTGGACTCCACCACGAGCAGATTAATGTGAAGAATAATTATATAAGTTCTGAATATTTAGAACATTTTAGAATTAATATCAAATTAGCTATTCCAATTGTTCTCACTCAAGCAGGACACATGCTTGCTTCGATTGCGGACAATATTATGGTTGGGAAAGTAAGTGCAACAGCATTGGCAGCATCTTCATTTGCTAATGCTGTTTTTATTTTTTTATTTATTTTTGGATTGGGAATAGCCTCAGGATTAACACCTTTGGTTGGGTTTGCTTTTGGAAACAGCGATAATGATTCTTGCAAAAAACTTTTCTTCACCGGCTTTGTAACTAATTTTCTCTTGTCAATTATATTAATGCTAATTATGTTTTTGGTGATTCCATTTTTTGATATGATGGGGCAGGACGAAAAAGTTATAGAAATGGCTATTCCATATTACAAAATCTTGATTATTTCATTTTTGCCATATATGTTTTTTATGACATATAAGCAATTTACTGAAAGTTTGGGCTCAACAATTCCTGCAATGATAGTTTCGATTTTAGCTAATTTACTAAACATACTTCTAAATTATATTTTAATTTATGGAGAATTTGGATTTCCGAGAATGGAATTAATTGGTGCCGGAATTGCAACAATGATTTCAAGATTTACTATGCCAATTATATTTCTGATAATAATTTCAAAAAATAAACAAATTCGCAGTTATTATAATTATACAATGAAATTTTTCTCCTTCGAACAAATGAAAAATATAATAAAAATTGGTACACCAATTGGATTGCAATATGTATTAGAGGTTGGGGCATTTGTTTTTGGGGGAATAATGGCTGGCTGGTATGGTGTGAATAGTCTTGCGGCACATCAAATTGCGATAAATATCGCATCGTTTACATTCCTGATGTCGAGCGGAATTTCTGCCGCAGGAACAATCAGAGTTAGTACATTATACGGCGAAGGAAAATTCAAATCGATGCGAAAATCCGGATTTGCATCATTATTTTTGACATTAATTTTTATGAGCACATCTGCAATAGTAATGCTAATAACAAGAAATTTAATACCTGAATTATACGTTAATGATAAGGAAGTAGCACAAATAGCATCAAATTTATTAATAATAGCCGCATTTTTTCAATTGATGGATGGCACCCAAGTAACAAGTTTTGGGATATTGCGTGGTTTGAAAGATGTTAAAGTACCAACAATAATTGCTTTTTTTGCATATTGGGTAGTTATGCTTGGCTCCTGCTTTTTGTTTGCAGAATATTTCCAATTAAAAGTAGTTGGAGTTTGGTATGGATTTTTGATAGGTTTATTGGCAATAGCAATAATCCTAACATACAGATACAACAAAATCAGCCGTAAAATTGTACTCGAAAATACATAAAACTATGCCAAAATACTTTCATCCAAAATAACGAAAAGCAAATCATCAGTTTGACAAATTCCTTTTACAAAATCATCATATTTCAATGTGTTTGCTTTTTGGATTTGTTCTGGCAAAACTGTTAAAATACGATTGATTTTATCGCAAGTTATGGCTTTTCTTTTTCCTTTATTTTCAAAAACAACAGCAAATTCACGACTTGATTTTTGAATCAATAAATATAAATCTTCAAATAATTTCATCAAATTCTTCAAATCTTTGTCTTTTGCAGTTGAGCAAATAAATTTTGCTTCATCAAATTCACCTCTCTTCATCAAATCTTGAATTTGTTGTCCAAGTTTATGAATTGCTTTATGAGGTTTGTCGAATTTTTCTAAGTGATTCTTTATTGCAAAATTTTGGGTAGTATAATTATCGTACCATTTCCCGAATTTGCAGGCATGTGGATCAGTTGTAAGTTTGAATTCTGTTCTGTTTGTAACGCTATTGATAAGTTCGTTTACCCATTGAATATGGTCGTTTTCTCTTTCTTTTAGCATTGAAATAAATTTGTTGTTTTCTTCTTCAATAGATTGAAACCCCATCTTTTTTCTAATATCTATCAATGGTATCACCAAATCTCTTAATTTGATCATTCCACGTAAATAGTCTGGAGAATCAGGAATAATTGTAACATCCGGTAGGCGAATAATTTCACGAATTGTTGATAATTCAAAACCTAATTGCTCATTGGCAACATTAATAACTAAATATTTCAGTTCGTTTACATTTGCTAAATCTTTCTTTGAATTGCTCTTAAAGTCGTTTGCATCATCTGTTGACATATTTCACCAATTTACACTAAAAAAAAATGCAAATTATGAATATAATATCAATATTGCAAATTATTTATTCCGGAATTTCTGTTATAAATACATTATTTGACTTTCTTTCGGGATTAACAGTCCAATTTCTGTTATCAAATCTGCCACCAAATCTATAACGTTCATTGTAGTAACCTTCAGAAATATGCGTGTAAATAACACCTCTATTTGAGGATGAGTGTGCAAACAACCCATTACCAATATAATAACCTACATGACCAATCCTTTTGCTTTTTTTATTTCTTCCGGTGAAAAATATCAAATCTCCAAATTGCAAACTATCAATCGAATAAATTGGTTTGAACATTGTTGCTTGACCGGCACTTCCTGCAGGAATTGAAATACCTGTGGCTTCTTCGGTAATGCAAGAAACAAAGTTTGAGCAATCAACTCCACCTCGCCCTCTTCCAGCTGATCGATAGGGGACACCAAGCCAACTGTTAATTGTTGAAATTAGGTCATATCTTAATCCGGTAGAAGAGAAAATGCTGTTTTTGGAAACATTTACAGGTCTGCTGAAATTATAAATAAATGAGGTATCTTTGGAAATATAACTATAATATTCGGGATAATACTGTTTGAGCTTGCTAATTGATTCTAAAATTTTTGCTTTGTTTTTTTCTTTTACTTTTTTTGTTTTAACAACTTTAGATTTTTTGGATTTTTTTGCTGAATATAAATTTTCCGGCACGAAAAGTGCAATCATAAAGATTGCTAATAAAACTATTCTGCTGAGTATTTTTATGTTCATAATATTTCCTAAAAATTCTTTTTTGAAAATTGTAAATCAACCAGATGCAATATAATAAAAAAAATGTGGAAAAGTGTGTAAAGTTTTCCACATTTTTTCTACAATCTGACATATTTATGATTTTTTTTGCTTCAAACTATGTATTTCGGTTAATTCTCTTGTTAGAAAATCAAATGCCTCTTCGGCAGTATTACAATAAACAAACAAATCCAAATCTTTTCGACTAATCATTCCGGTTTCAACTAAGTACTCAAAGTCAATCAAACTTTTCCAAAAAATATCATTGAAAAGAACAATTGGTAATCTTTTTGTGATTTTTGTTGTTTGAATTAAAGTGAGAATTTCAGTCAATTCATCCAATGTTCCAAGCCCACCTGGGAGAGCAACAAATGCTTTCGCTAAATAAACAAACCAGAATTTCCTCATGAAAAAATAGTGAAATTCGAAATTCAGGTCATCAGTAATATAATTGTTTGGTGCCTGCTCGAAAGGTAAACTAATATTCAAACCGATTGATGGACAATTTGCTCTTGTTGCTCCTCGATTTGCTGCCTCCATCATTCCGGGACCGCCACCGGTTGCAATATAAAATCTATCCTTTTTGGGCAAAGTTAACGACCAATTTCCAAGCATTTCCGCTAATTTCATAGCTTCCTCATAGCAATCGGTTATTACTTTTTTTTGCATAAATTCTTTGATTTCTTTTTCAATTTCCGGTTTTTCGTTTTCAGATGCAAAAGAAAGTTTGTCGTTTAGAGTTTTCAATTTATAATTAAATTGTTCAAGCGATAAAGTTCTTGCAGATCCATAAAAAACAATTGCATTTTTTACACCATATTTTCTAAAATACTGTTCAGGATAAAGATATTCCGAGAGCATTCTAATTATTCTGCCATCTTTGCTATGAATAAATTCCATATTATCATAAGCCTTTTCAACTCTTGGCTTGATATTTTTTTCATTATTAAATTCCATCAATTCATCTCCTTAATTATTTGAATTTGCTTTTAAGGTCATTAATATTAAAACTTGCTTGTTCTTTTTTAGGTTTTGGTTTAACTACGTCAGGTTTTTTCATTGATAAAGTTATTCTTTTCAACTTTTCATTTACATCCAAAACTCTTACATTGACAATTTGCCCAACCTTCACAATTTTTGTTGGGTCTTTGACGTAGGTATTGCTCATTTCACTAATGTGAATAAGCCCATCTTGATGCACACCAATATCCGCAAATGCACCAAAATTGGTGATGTTTGTTATTACACCTTCCAGTTCCATACCTTGTTTCAAGTCGCTGATTTCTTTAATTTTATCATTAAATTCAGCATATTTGAAAGACTCTCTCGGATCTCGCCCCGGCTTTTCGAGCTCGCTCAAAATATCTTTTAAAGTAAGCTCTCCAATCTCTTCATTGCAGTATTTTTTTATATCAATTTGTTTCAATTTTTCAGGGGTTTTGGTGATTTCTGATATCGGCAATTGCAAATCTTTAGCAATTGATTCCACTATTTTGTAACTTTCCGGATGAACTGCAGTATTATCCAACAGATTTTCGCCATTTCGGATGCGAAGGAATCCTGCACATTGCTCAAAAGTTTTATCTCCAAATTTTGGAATTTTCATTAATTGTTTACGGTTTTTGAAAGTTCCGTTTGAATCTCTGTATGTAATAATATTCTCTGCAAGTTTTGGACTAATACCCGCAACATATTTTAATAATTCCGCAGAAGCTGTATTTATATCAACACCAACAAAGTTAACGGCACTTTCTATTGTTTCTTCAAGTTTCTTTCGAAGCAATTTTTGATCAACATCATGTTGATATTGACCTACTCCAATTGACTTAGGATCGATTTTAACGAGTTCTGCAAGCGGATCCATCAATCTTCTTCCAATACTAATTGCACCGCGAATGGTCAAGTCCAAATCAGGAAATTCCTTTTGAGCAACCGGAGAAGCAGAATAAATCGAAGCTCCTGATTCATTAACAATAACTTTGATAATTTTTTTATCCATATCTTGAAGCACTTCACTAATGAAAGTATCGGTTTCTCTTCCAGCAGTTCCATTTCCTATTGCAATTAATTCAACATTATATTTATTGACTAATTTCTTTATTGTTTCACCGGCATTTTTTCTTTCATTTTGAGAATTATGCGGATAAATCGCAACATACTCAAGAAATTTTCCCGTTTCATCCAAAGCAACCACTTTACAACCAGTGCGAAATCCCGGATCGATACCTAATGATGGCTTCATTCCGGCAGGAGATGCCAAAAGCATTTGCTTCAAATTAGATTCGAAAACTTTGATGGATTCGAAATCTGCATCAATTTTTTTATTTAATCGGACTTCTCCAATCAAGCTATGTTTCATTAATCTATTGAAAGAATCCTTAAGCATTGCATTTAGAAAAGTTCTCAAATTTTCTTTTGAAGTAAACACTTCTTTTCGCTCTAAATATTCTAATATTTTATCATCTTCATATTTTAAATCAATAGTTAGAATTCCTTCGGTTTCGCCACGTCTTAATGCAAGCATTGAGTGAGGAGGGATATATTTAACAGCTTTCTCATAATTGCGGTAGAATTCATATTTGGTAGATCCAACCTCGAATTCGTCCTTGATAGCTGAAACAAAAGTACCTTTTTGTTCGAAATAATTTCTAAGCCAACTACGCAGCTCTGCTTTATCAGCAACTTCTTCTGCCAAAATATCCGATGCTCCAGCAAGAGCTTCTTTTACATTGGCAACGCCTTTTTCTTCTGAAATAAAATCTTTTGCAAGCAAATCCAAGTCAATGATTGAAGCATTTGGATTGTTGAATTCCATAATTAATCTTGCAAGTGGCTCCAATCCTTTTTCCTTTGCAATAGTTGCTCTGGTGCGACGTTTTGGTTTGTAAGGCAAATACAAATCTTCGAGTTCGTTTTTAACTAAACATTTCTCGATTTTGGCTTTCAATTCATCTGTTAATTTACCCTGCTCCAGAATCGACTGCAAAATAGTTTGTTTTCTTTCTTCAAGTTCAATTAAATAGTCATTTCTATCGAAAATATCTCTTATAAAATTTTCATCTAAATTTCCGGTTTTTTCTTTACGGTATCTGGCTATGAATGGTACAGTTCCGCCTTCATTTTTCAAAGTTAAAGTATTTTCAACTTGCCATAATTTTATTGAAAGTTCATCAGCAATTATCTGATTAATATTTATCATATAAATTTAATATTTTAATAATTCTACAAATTTCTGATTTTAAAAATAATACAAAATAAGTTAATAAAATAAAATTTTGTTTCAAAAAAGATAATTAAAAGTCTATTTCCGTACTGAATGCACTTCTATTTGTAAGTTTTGATTAGAAAGATAGAATTATGCATGGGCTAAGGTTGCCACATCTACAGAATTGGCGCCCATTTTTACCAATGTTGAAGCACATTCATTCAATGTTGAGCCGGTTGTTAGTACATCGTCAATAATCAAAATATCTTTTCCATCCACAAGTTTATGTGCATTCTTATTATAAGGTCCAAAAACTTTCGAAATATTTTTTCTTCTCTCATTAGAATCAAGAAGTGTTTGCGAAGAAGTGTATTTCATTCTTTTGATTAACTTGTTGCTATAAGTGCAATTTATTGTTTTCGAGACACTTAGAGCAATGAAATCAGATTGATTATAGCCGCGTTCTCGTTTTTTAGTATGGTGAATTGGCACAGGAATTACGAAATCATAGCCGGTAAGATCTTCTTTGATTAATCTTTTACCTAATAAAATCCCAAATTCTGTTCCAATATTTGTAAAACCATTATATTTCAATAAATGTATCAATTCAATCCAATTTTTCTTCATTACATCTGCAGAAAATAGCGATGTTGCATTCGAAATAAATAAATCTTCAAGATTAATTGCCATCAAAAGTTGATTATATATTATTTCTTTCGATGGAGAATATGGCATAGAATCGAAACATTTATTGCAAATATATTTTGAATACGACTCTCTATCACCGAAGTATTCTTCGCAAATCACACAGTTTTTTGGAGCAAATACTTCTCTGAAACTAATCCCGATAAATTTTACAAAACTTATCAATTTGAATCCTATTTAGATGACTTTGAAAGAAAATCTAAAGAAAATTTGTTATTAGGAAAGAAAAACAAATTAACGCAAAGAATCAATAAGCCAAGATTTTCGAGAATTTTTGGAAATCCAACAACTTGTGCGTTCGAGCTTGAGCAACCACATTTAATACTCAAACCTCTTGCCATTGCTGAGGCAACTCCAAAAATAAAAATAATCAACATCGAAGCAATTATTGTTGAATTTGCTTTGATTCTAACTCCGGCAATTAAAAGTAGCCCAGAAATCACCTCAATCCAAGGCAAAATTAGTGCAACAAAATTCAAAATTACTTCCGGCAATAGTTTATAGTTGCCAATTTCATTGGCAAATTTTGCCGGCTCGAATATTTTTTCCATTCCAAATGATATAAAAATAAATCCAATAATAATTCTTGCAAGCAAATTCAAATATTCGTTAGATAAAATTGTTCTCATTTCTTTCTCCATTTCATAAAAAACATATTTATTGACATTTCAAATTTGAAAATATTATATTCCTAATGGGTAATATAGTGATGAATAAATAGAATTAAGTTTGTGTTATGGCAGAATAATTACCAAATAACGTTTTAGTTTCTTTGACAAATAGCATTTTTTTGTTAATTTTGATTCTATTAATGTGAATAATTTGAGTAATAAATATTTTATGGTAAAGTTTTTAGATTTAAAAAATCAATATGATAGAATAAAAGAAGAAATTGATAATGCAATTTTTTCGGTGATTAACGATACTGCATTTGTTGGTGGAAAATATGTAGCAAATTTTGAGCAAGCATTTTCTGATTATATCGGTACCAAGCACTGTATTGGTGTTGCTAATGGTACGGATGCTCTTGAAATTGCTATTAAATCTCTTGATTTACCTGCAAATAGTGAAATTATTGTTCCTGCAAATTCATTTATTGCGAGTTCGGAATCTGTTTCAAATTCTGGCTACAAAATTCGTTTTTGCGATAATAATCCAGATAATTACACAATAGATGTAAATGATATTCCAAATCATATCAATGAAAATACATCCGCAATCATTGCTGTGCATCTTTATGGTCACCCGGCTGATATGAAGAAAATCCAAGAAATTGCAAGAGAAAATAATCTTAAAATTATCGAAGATTGTGCTCAGGCGCACGGTGCTGAATACTATGGAAAAAAAGTTGGAAATTTTGGCGATGTTGCAACATTTAGTTTTTATCCGGGAAAAAATCTTGGTGCTTATGGAGATGGGGGATGTATCGTTACTAATGATGATGACATTGCCGAAAAATGCAGAATGATGGCAAATCATGGTAGTAAGGAAAAATACAAACATGTTTTTGAAGGCAGAAATTCAAGATTAGATGCAATTCAGGCGGCAATTTTAAGTGTAAAGCTAAAATATTTGGATGAATGGAATCAAACCAGAATAAATTCAGCCAATTTGTATAATTCAAAAATTCAAAATACACATATAATTCTGCCAATAGTGGAACCATACTCAAAATCAGTGTTTCATTTATATGTGATCCGAACCAAAAATCGAGAAAAACTAATTTCATATTTAAATAGCAAACATATTCAAACCGGTATTCATTACCCAATTGCACTACCTAATTTGGAGGCATATTCATATATAAATCAAGATTCATCAAAAATGAATGCTTCCCTTCAAGAGTCAGAATTAGTTAGTTTGCCGATGGGCGATCATCTTACAGAAGAAATGGTTTTAGAAGTTTGCAAAGCGATAAATGAATTTGAATAGATAATGGTTTGTTTCCAAATGAAGATTTAGATATTTTATTTTTGGTAACTTCTCGGATGTTATTCATCATTTATGAATCTTGCTAAAATTCAACGAAATGCTTTTGTTCGGCTTTATGTTTAAACAATCACAGATAAATTATCACTTTTAACATCTGCCGGAAAAGAAGAATTGGCATGATAGCGAACTGAATTTTTATAGATTGTTAAAAAAGTTTGGAATAAAGCTGGCAAAGAATAAATATTTTAAAAAAAAAATAAAAAATTATTTTGCAGATTTAAAAAAAATTCTTAATTTTGAGTTCTGTTAAAACGCAGTTGTTCTTTGAAGAAAAAAAATTAATAAGAAATAAAAAAATTCTTGTGTAAATGAAAATTTCTTTTTAATTTTGTATCTCAATCGAGCGCCACTTTAGCTCAGCTGGTAGAGCAGCTGATTTGTAATCAGCAGGTCGGGGGTTCAAATCCGTCAAGTGGCTCAACAAAAGGTTTCTGAAATATCAGAAAC
>JANJUO010000578.1 GCA_024710535.1 bacterium | reverse complement strand
CATAAAGTGAAATTAATTCGTTATTATTTTGTTGGCAATTCTTAATTATCAAATAATCCATGCATGGATTTGGGTAGATTTCTAAAACATTTTCATTAATATCATTATGAACAGATACATCAGTTGTAACAAAAAATGTTAAAACTTCAGTCCAAGAACTATAATTATCATCGCTAAATGCTTTCATTCTAAAGAAATAGCGTGTTTTTGATGGTAAATCTATAGAATAATTATCTCCAATAATATCATTAACTTCAGAATAAATTGAAGAAAAATCTTCATCAAGTGATATTTGTATCGAAAATTTTTCATTGAATTCAGCTGGCAGCCATTTAAAAGTAATGTTGGAGGAATTAAAAGTTTCATTATTCGAGGGTTGTAAAATAGATGGCTTATTCAATTCAGTTAAAAATGTTCTAATTTCAGACCAATTGCTACTTGCAGTTTGATTGGCTGCAGAAACTCTCCAATAATATCTTGTATTATTAGATAAATTGTAAATAAGAAAAAATGTATCTTTTAAATTGTTGATAGTATAGATAATATTTGAAAAATTTTCGGTTAAAGAAATTGATAATCTATATTTTTCAGCTCCTAAAACAGAATTCCACCTTATTAGTGTTTCGCATGAAATGGCAATCGCATTATCTTCAGGATAACTAAGTTCAGGATAAATTATTGATTTTGGCGATTCTGTTTCAAAGAACCAAATCTCGCTCCACTCACTTGCTTGATTATTTTCAATAAATCTAACTCGCCAGAAATATTTTGTCGATTTTTTTAAGTTGCTAAAATAATAATAGTTTACCTTCATCTTTGAATTCTCGGCAATTACATTTTTGAATTCGCTATCTTCGGATATTTGCAAATGATAATTATCGATACCAAGCACTTCCAGCCATTCCAATTTGCTATTTATTGGAATTTGGAGTTCGTCATTCATAGGAGAATACAAAACAACATTGTTTGTTTTTGCATTAGTTTTCATTTTCCATAGATCAGACCAAACACTTTCTGAGTATACACTTAGAGATTTGATTCTCCATGAATATTCTGAATTGTATTTTGTGAATTTATAAATGAATTCATTTTTACTTTGAATGATAGTATCAATAACCAATTTCATTGAATCAGATTCAAATACTTGCAGATGGTATTTGCCCGCATTTGTCGTTTTGTTCCATTTCAACATTCCCGAAATATGATTTACAGAATTATTTATCGGGGAAATTAATTGTGGTTTTGATAGCTTGAATCCGGAGTCACTTACAAAATACCAAGTATGGGTCCAATCACTGAATTGTAATTTTTTTTCTGATTGTACTCTCCAAAAATATTTTGAATTTGGCTTCAATTCATTCAAATTAAATTTTGAACCAGCAAGATTAGCTGTATCTAAAATGATTTTATTAAAATCAATATCAGTTGAAATTTGAAGTCGATAACTTGTGTTAATGTTACCTGATTTCCACTCGAGAATCGGATTTGGCACAATATTGATTGCTTTATTTTCCGGAAACGCTAATTGAGGAGTTTGCAAAACGGTTGTGAAACTCCATATTTCAGACCATGAACTTGAGTCTGTTTCTCTGATCGCTTTCACTTTCCAAAAATACTTTGTATCAAATTCTAAGTCTTCAAATTCAAACTTTGAATCATTAATTGTTTGTTTATCAATGATAACTTTAAAATCAATATCTTTTGATATTTCAATCAAAAAGTTTTCTGCTTCGACAACGGGGCTGAAATATAAAACTGCATTAAGCGAAATATTAATACTTGAATCTAAAGGAGAAAGTAATTTTGGATTGGGTAATTTTGTTGTAAATTTACCAATTTCAGACCAAACTGATGTATCTTTTTGATTGATCGCACGCACTCTCCAAAAACATGTGTCGATTTTAACTAAATTATTATAATTAAAAAATGTAGTTTTATCAGAGGTTAAAGTATTCAAAATCATTTTATTGAAATCGCTTGTTTTGGCTAATTGAATTTGATAATTTACAACACCCTTACATGAACTCCAAATAAGTTTTCCGTTTGGATTTGCAATAACATTATCAATCGGATTAATCAAAACCGGCTTTTCTAATTTATTTGAAACCAAAATAAACTCACCAAATCCAGAAAAATCTGCATAAATTTCTTTAGAAAAAGCATCATAATAAGTATCAAGCTTATGGAATACACCTTCAGTTTCTTTGCTTCGCATATAGATTGTTATCAAATTCGGATAATTTAAGCCCTGAATTGAATTCGAACTAAAGTATATTTTCCCGCTTAAACTTGAAATATTTTCTTTGCTTAAGATCCATCTATATGGAAAAACCGAAGTAAAAGTACTATCATCGAAATTAGTAATTTTGGGTGAATAATTAAATTTTTGTAGATGCAATTTACCCGAACCGCTTTTTGATAGAACAGCAATTTGCACACCTGTGTTGTATTTTTCATCAGCAAAATTAAATTGAGCAATGTCATTGACTGTTTTTGTAACCAAATCCATATTAGACACTACTTTTTGTACTCGATAAATTAAATTATCACTAAAAAGCACCTCCAATGCAATACTTTTATCCTGTCTTACTTCTTGGATGCGATCTTCACGCCAATTTATCAATGTATTCCCATTGGGCAAACGGAAAGCGCTACCCATTGAAGACATAAAAACATCTGGGCTACGCCTATATTCCCACACTTTAGTCACTGTTTTATTTACATAATCAACACTATACTCAACCACTCTCGAATATTCATTTGGCTTCAAATTGCCGTTATCAAACATAAGAATATTTCCATTTTCAAGAATTTGAACTGTATGCTGATGAGAAAATCCAAAAAATCCATCCACTGTATCATTAGTAAATCTAAATTGATTATTCTTGCACTCCGAGCCGCCCATTCTCCAGATAAGTTCTCCGGTTGATTTATTAATTTTTGCAATCTCATCAAAATGTCTGATTGAAATTATAATATTTCCATCAGAATCTTCAAAAATTGAATTTATATGTGTTAAATCTATAGATTTTTTATTAAGATAATAGTAATCTGTTATATCTGTTATGGTATAATGGTCAAGAATATTCCATTGCCAATAAATTTGTCCATTTCTATCAGTTTCAACCAATGAATTCACAATTAATTCAGCATTTGTATTCCCACCTTCAACAATTTGGCTTAGATCTTTTACCACTACTTCACTTAAAAGTAGCAAATAATGCCCATTAGATAAAAGTTCAACATCGTGAAAATCAATATTTTTATTTGTAGGATTTGGGATACTATCAATAACATTCGAAAAATCATCATATAAGCGATATTTATTGCCAAATAAACTAATCCAAAGACCATTTTTCAATTTTTTATGAAGTTGATTACCACTTACAAAAGGATGGTTAAAAATATTATCGCCATAGTTATCAATAATTCTAAAATTTTCAACACTCCCAAAATTGAATGCAAGGACTCCGGGAGCTGGATCGTCAACAATAGTAACCCTAAACTCTTGAGAATTTAAATTGTAAGTTAATTGCAAGCATAAAAAAAGGATTATTGTTTTTATTATTCTATATATTGTTTTCATATCTTCACCTTTTTTTAACGGACAATAATTATCAAACAAACACAATTTATATTTGATGAATATAATTTAATTATAAACTACAATCACTTTCTAAAATTAACAATTTTTTATTTTATATACAAGAATTATTAATACTTTTTCAAAATATCTTGGAAATTTTTACTTTTTTCTTAATTATTTTTAATCAAATGATTTTTTTATATATTTAAGGTTTAATCAATGGGCTAAATACAAACAATGGTTGATAATCCACCAATTGAAATTCATTGATCGATTTGCTGTTTTAAGAAAAAGAGGTAATTTTATTAATTATAATTAAATAATGTAAAGTAAAAGTAGAATTTCTTTGTAACAATTCAGCGGGAAATCTGGTCAATTTTGGGTGGGAAAGAATAAAAATTGTGGGATAGGATTAAATATACAGAGAATTTTGTACCAATAGAAAGAACAATAATTTTGTTGCTTTATTTTTTTTGAATAATATTTTGTAATTTTGCATCTTAATTATTGTTGTTAAATCATATTGAAAGATTTTAAAATGCAAAAAATTCTCCTGATAATCAATGATGCACCTTATGGCTCCGAAAAAGCATATAATGCTTTAAGAATGGCAATGACATTGCAAAAGGAACATAGCGATAAAGTTGAAGTAAAAATATTTCTTTTAGCAGATGCAGTTTTTTGTGGAATGCCAAATCAAAATACTCCAAATGGCTTCTACAACATTGAAAGAATGATAAAGTCTGTTATCCAAAAGGGTGGAGAAATCAAAAGCTGTGGAGGTTGCTCCGAAGCTCGCGGTATCGATAAAATACCATTCATCGAAGGCGTTAAATTAAGCAATATGAAAGAATTTGCCCAGTGGACAGTGGATTGCGATAAAGTATTAACTTTCTGATAAAAATATTATTACATCAATTATGGGCTAATATTTTTTGATATTAGCCCTTTTGTTTATTTAGTCAGGATAGTAAAACGAAGCGGCTCCATTTACATAGATTTGATAGCCTTGTCCTGGCTCCATAGTCAAAATTGAGTTTATGTAATTTGGAATTGTCATATAAATCTTTCCGTTTATATTTTTTGTGATGACCATTTTTTCATCTTCGGTTAAGTCATTCATTGCGGTAACGATTGCCATATTTGAATTCCTTGGATATGCAATCAGATGCCATCCGCTTTTTGAGAATGATATTGGAGTTTGCGATGGTCTTAGCAATGTACCTTCGATAGATAATGTACAAAGTTCTTTTGCATAAACCTGATAGCCCTCAGTATTTGCCCAGTTTCCAATTTGATTATAATCGGTTGCGGCAAGATAGATCTTTCCAGCCATATTTTTCACAATTATAATTTTGTCCCTAACATTCTTGAATATTTCTTTTACATCTGGATTAGATGGCGAAACATAAGCAGAAATCAAATTCCACCCCTGAATAAGTCTAATGTTGTGAGTAGTAATAATTGGACCTGCAAAATTATACCAAAATCCGCTTTTTACTTTATTTGTATTGCTCTCAAATTCACCAATTGCGGGTTGACCAACCGTGCTTTTGAAGGAGTATTCTTCGTTTGATGCAGAAGTTGCAGACGAACCAATCACATAAGATTTTAGAGTGTATTCTTGAGAGAATAATGAAATTATGCTCAAAAAGAATATAGTTATTATTAATTTTTTCATATTTTCACCTTTATTATTTCGATTGAATGCGACTCAAAATTTCTTCAATTTTCTTTTCTAATTCTTCTATTTTCTTATTTTGATTCTCTATAATTTGTTGTTGCTCCTGCACTGCTTTTACTAAAGGTACAACAAATTCGGCATATCGTAAACCATAGAAATCATTTACATTTTTTGGTTTATCAATGCCGCTGAAATCAAATCCGATCTTTTTGGCAGCCTCTTCCACTTCTTGTGCAATAAAGCCAGTTTGGATTAGTTTGGCTTTTTCGAATTCATTTTGTAGGTTTCTTAAACTATCTGGAATATTTAAAGAATTATTTAATGAATTCAAATCCAAATTGTAAGTAATCGGATTCAAATTTAATACAAAATCTAATCCCGGAACATTATTTTGAATATTAGTTTTAAATCTTGCATCTGATAAATTTGTCCAATTTGCATAGCCTCCAATTGTAGTTACAGAGCTATTGCCAAGTCTTACTTGATTATTTGCGGTAATTCTTGACATATAACCTACAGCTGTACTATTTGTTGTTGTGGAATTTGTATTGTTGTCTGCATCGTATCCAATGAAAGTACAAAAGTAGTTGTCATCCACAATACTTCCAGCGCTTCTGCCTAAGGCAACATTTCTATTGCCTGTTGTATTTGCATATAAAGATTGGTATCCTATAGATACATTGTCCAATCCGGTTGTGTTATGATTGTTTGCAGCATATCCAATAGCAGTATTGTAAGAACCATAGGTATTAGCGCCAAGTGCATCAAATCC
>JANJUO010000200.1 GCA_024710535.1 bacterium | reverse complement strand
CCATTTGGAACTTCTGTCCAAGCTTTCACTGTGAAAGGTCCCATTGGAGTTTTATTATAGAATGTATAATTGCCAACAACAATATCTTGAGTTCCCAAATAAGGAATATTCAAACCATTTGCAGTAAACATTGTTTGCTCAACGCCATCAACAATCCAACGAATTCTTACACTATTTAAAGGTTTTGGAGCATAATTCTTAACTCTTACTCTAACTGGAGTAGAGCCGGGACCGAATCCTTCTGCAGGACCAAAAACACCTGTTACACCAGCATCGTTCAATACACCTACTACATCAACGAAAGAAAAAGTAGTGTTTGAGCCGCAAGTTCCAGCCGCAACAACGTTGCTAACAGTAGTATTAACTCTATATGCAGTGAAAGGACCACTTGGTGGATAATTCAAAACAAAAGAACCAAGATTTAATGTAACTGCATTATTTTCTGCCAAATTTCCTGTCCAGTTATATGTACCGCTACTTACAACATTATTATTGTATTTTACATCCCAATCAATTCTTGCAGCAGTAATATTTGTTGCTTTTGTTTTGTTTGTTAATTCTGTGGTAATAGCTACATTTCCGGCAGGAACTGGAGCAGTTGAAACAGGAGAAACAAATTTTGTTATCGAAGCTTCGCCTTTTAATCCTTTTTCATCAATAGACAAATCATCCATAAACATATTGTTGCCATAAACTGAAACAGCACGTAAGAAAATATAAGTATTTGCATAACGATAATTTGTCAAGTCAACAGTTTTTTCATACCAAGCGGCAGATGAATTATAACGGTTGAAAGAGCCAACCATAACCCATCCAGTTTGCGAATTAGTGCTATTTACATAAACTTCGATTCTATCTGCATTACCGGAATATCCAGGGTCTCCATACATATAAAATGACAATACAGGCTTACAAGCCGTAGTTAAGTTAAGAGGTGCAAGAGTCATCAAAGCCATACTGCCTGATGATGCACTATAACTTTTATAATGTGCCATACCTGACCCATTTCTTGGAGTAGTTGTTGGCGATGTTCCCGAAGCAACTTTTTCCCAATTATATGAACCAGATAGTATTTGTATACTCCAACCTGTTGGAGGGAAAGAACCATCAAAACTTTCTGTAAGAAAATTTTGTGCATTAACAGCAACAGTCATCATTGCAAGAATCAAAAGCGACTGAAGTAATAATGTAATTTTTTTCATAAGATAACCCTTAACTTGTTTGAAAATCTTTTATTTTATTTTCTAATTTAATTCCAAATAACATAAACAAAAAAAATGCAAAAATGTTACACAATACTTCTTTAATAACGTAAGATTAAAAAAATATTTTTGCAATATTTCAACAATTAAAAATATGTTAATTTATTGAAACTTCCAAGTAATTATTTTCAACATTTTAATTGATTTAATTGATTTATATAATAATTACAAATATTCACAATGCATTAATATTGAGTTCATTATATATTAATCTATCGTTAATTTTGTTGATTTTTAAGAAAAAAATATCAGAATATACTTTATATTAATAAATAATTAATATTTGGGGAATATATGAATTTTTATTATATTTGTTAGTTAATATGAAATAACTTTGCGAAAATTTATTGAAAGTTTCTATTTGTCTTTAAGTAAATTATTATGGAACCATCAAACAAAATAGATAAACTCAGACAGAAAGCCGAAGAAATTCTCCGGTCTCAAAGTCTTGATTTTTCAATTGAAGATTATAAAAATAATATTGCTCAACTTGTTGAGGAATTATCTGTTTATCAGATTGAGCTTGAATTGCAAAATGACGAACTCAGACAAAATCAAATACTATTGGATATAGAGAAGCAAAAGTTTGAGGATTTGTATATTAATGCTCCTTTCGGATATTTTATTTTCAATAAAGATGGTGTAATTATTGATTGCAATGTTAAAGCAGGAGAGATTTTAGCATCCAATCCTAAGTTTTTGAAAGATAGACCAATATTAATTTTTTTAAATAAAAACAATCCTGATATTTTCTTTAATCACCTTAAAGAAGTTTTCACGAATTTTGATGGAGTTGATAAATCTTCAGAAATCACTCTCACAAATAAAAATGGTGATGTGAAGATACTTAGACTTAGAAGCAATATTTTCCAAAATAAATATTGCAGGACACTTGCCGTAGATATAACAGAAGAAATATTAGCAAAACGCAATATAGAAGATTTGAATAACAGACTTGAAGCATCTATGAGCGTTGGCAATATGGCATGGTGGGAGTTGAATCTGCCATCAGGTCGTGTTGAGTTTAATGAGAATAAAGCTAAAATGTTGGGGAAAAAAGTTGAGGATTTTCAGCATTATAACGATTTTATGCAATTAGTTCATCCTGATGATTTTGATGGCGCAATGCAGGCGATGAAAGATCATATTTATGGCAAGAGCAAAGTTTATGAATGTGAGTACAGAATTAAAAATGCAGAAAATGAATATCTTTGGTTTCATGATATTGGTGCTATAATTTCGAGAACCGAAGATAATATCAAATTAACCGGTATTGTAACAAATATAACTGATAGAAAAAATGCTCAACAATTAATCACTAAGAGTGAGAGAAAATATCAATCAATTTTTGAAAATTCAATTTCAGCAATTCTTTTGATTGATAGAGCAGGAAAATATCTTGCCGTTAATCCAAAGTATTCTAAAATTACTGGTTATAATCAAGAAGAAGTTCTGAACGCACCAATTGGAGAAATTACACATCCTGAAGATGTCGGACGAATCAAAAATGCGATTTATAAAGCAATAATTGGAGAGCTAAATACCTATTTCGATCAGGTTAGAATTAAACATAAAAATGGTCATTATATTTGGATTGAATTGAATGCAAATGTTCATCGTGATTCCAAAGGTAATTTCGATTATATTTTAGTAGAATTTATTGATTTTACAGACAGAAAAAATGCCGAAATTGAACTTGCTTCAAGTGAAATGAAGTATAGAATTTTGTTTGAGTCAAATATGGATTCAATTTCAGTTTTTGGTCTTGAAAATGATGGTAAATTAAGCACTTTTTTTGATTTCAATGAAAATGCTGCAAAAATTATCGGATATTCTAATGAAGAATTAGCAAAATCTACCCCAATAGAAATTGAATTTGGAGTTAGCCCGGAAGATTTAAAATGGAGAAGCGAGCAAATTCAAACTCGTGGTTTTGCCAAATTCGAAACCAAATTAATACACAAAGCCGGCAATTTGATTGACGTTGAAATTATGGCAACTCCTATCAATTATAACGGCAGTATTGGCATTTTGAATATCACTCGAGATATTACTGAAAGAAAAATTGCAGAAAGAGCAATTCAAGAAAGTGAGCAAAAAATTAGAACAATTGTTAGAACTTTGCCTGATATTTTGTTCCATTTCGATAAAAATGGAAAATTTTTATCATTTTATCAAGAAAATCAATTCAAGTTATTGGTTCAACCTGAAGAATTTCTCAATAGAACAGTTTTTGACGTTTTCCCTGAAGAATTTGCTATCAAGATTTTTAATTGTATAGCAATAACTTTGAATGGTGAGGCAGTAACTCATGATTATGAATTAGATTTGGATGAGAAAAGATATTTTCGATCAAGATTTGCAAAGCTGAACGATAATGAAGTAATTGCATTGGTTAGCGATGTTACCGATGCAATGAAATCTGCAATGATTATCAAGCACCAAAATGAAGAATTAGTTGAATTAAACAAAACCAAGGATAAGTTTTTATCCATTATTGCTCATGATTTGAAAAATCCATTCAATTATATTCTGCTTGAATCACACAGACTACAAAAAGATTTAAGCAAAGTTTCCGATCCAGAAGAAAAAATCAGAGAAATTTACGATTCTGCCAAACAAATTTATGATTTACTTGAAAATCTTCTTATGTGGGGAAGAACTCAAAACAACCAAATTAAGTTCAAACCTTATGAATTTGATTTTTATGAATTGGCATTAAATGCATATTTGATTAATAAAAATAATTCCGAACAAAAGAATATCAAAGTCAATATTGATGTTGAACAGAACTCATTTATTTTTGCAGATTACAATATGATTAATACTGTAATCAGGAATTTTGTTTCAAATTCTATTAAATTTACAAATCCGGGTGGTGCTGTAAGTATCAAGTTTTCAAAAAATTCAGATAATATTGAAATAAAAATCTGCGATACCGGAATTGGAATGAATGAGATTCAAATACATAATTTATTCAAAATTGAAGAATCGCAATCAACTGCTGGAACTAATGGAGAAGTGGGAACTGGACTTGGCTTGATTTTATGCTATGAATTTATCAAAAAACACAACGGAAAAATTCATGTTTCAAGTATGGTCAATATGGGAACGGAAATAACAGTTAGTTTACCAAATTTAATTGAAAAATAATGCAAAATAATCTTAATATTGCATTTTTTGCTTCGCATGGTGGCAGTAATATGCAGGCAATTATTGATGCCATCAAAGACGGAAGACTTAATGCAAATGCCGCTTGCGTTATTTCAAATAATTCTAATTCAGGTGCATTACAACGTGCAAGATCTGAAAACATTCCCGCATATCATATCAGCACAAAAACTCATCCAATTGATGAATTGAGAATCCAAAGAATGATAGAAATATTTATAGAGCATAATATTAATATTATTGTTCTTGCAGGATATATGAAAAAATTACCAACTGAAATTATCGAATTTGTGGGTGGTCGAGTGCTGAATATTCATCCTGCTTTATTGCCAAAGCATGGTGGCGAAGGTATGTATGGAATTAATGTCCATAAATCAGTTATTGAGACAAAAGATAAAATCACTGGAGCAACTGTTCACTTGGTTGATTCAGAATATGATAGAGGAAAAATTCTACAGCAAATCTCAATTGATGTTTTGCCTGATGATACAGCAGAATCGCTTGCAGAGCGAGTACTCGCAGTTGAGCATATTATTTATACAGACACTCTTGCCAAAATTGCAAATGGCGATATAATTATTTAATCTATAGGAAGATCATTAAAAATTGGTCTTTCCCAACTATTTTTAAAGAAATTCAAAGCAATAGGGCGTCTGCCTCTTTCTTTGATTTCCGATTCCAAATAAGGTGATTCCAAAGTTTCAGCTTCAGCTTGATAGCCAATAGCAATCATAACTAAAATTTGATAACGCTTAG
This sequence comes from bacterium, assembly GCA_024710535.1. Taxonomy (GTDB): domain Bacteria; phylum Bacteroidota; class Ignavibacteria; order Kapaibacteriales; family UBA2268; genus JANJUO01. Next base: position 1,768 of record JANJUO010000200.1, on the reverse strand, counting down.
GAATATTAAAATTATTTCTAAACATATTATTATCGAAACCAGCAAAAGGATGAGCAGCTAAGCCATCAGAAAATGCCTGCAAATATATATTTTGACAAGCCGCTCCAGTATCGAATTCCGCCCATTCATTCAGTTCATTTGCCGCTCGGAATTGGGTATCATAAGCTGCAACCATCAATACAGGTGCATTTTTTACCCATTTTCGATTCCATTCAACCACACATTCCAAAGCTCGTTCATAACTATATTCATCAGAAAATTTATCAAAAATCATAAATCGCCACGGCTCATCTCCATAGCATGAAGGTGCCCATCGTGCTGCTTCGCAAAGAGCAAGAATTTTTTCATAACTGACTTTTTTATCAGGGTCGAATGCTCTTGGGCTCCACCTTTTTGCAATTAATGGATTTATTTCGACAATCGTGATTGCATTTTTGCTTTGCATAGAATTTATCCGAAAATGCTTTCAAAATAATTGGCAAATTTTAATAATTTGTCTTCTTCAAAATGTGATGTTTGTAGTTGCATTCCAATGGGTAAATTGTCAATTGATTTGCCGGCTTTTATTGCAATTGAGGGAATTCCGGCAATATTGGATGAAACTGTGAATAAATCAGAAAGATACATCGAAACCGGGTCATCTGCTTTTTCTCCAATTTTGAATGCTTTTGTTGGAGTTGCAGGCAGAAAAACGGCATCACATTGTTTGAAAATATCTTCATAGTTATTATAAATTATCCTTCTAACCTGCTGTGCTTTTTTATAATACGCATCATAATAGCCGGATGAAAGGACAAATGTACCAAGCATAATTCTTCTTTTAACCTCAGTGCCAAATCCCTCAGAGCGAGTTGCAGTCATCATTTCAGATTCAGTTTTTTCTGATCTAAAGCCATATTTTACTCCATCAAAACGTGCTAAATTAGAAGACGCTTCTGCTGTTGCAAGTATGTAGTATGTTGGTATCCATGCTTCAGGGAAGTCGAATTTGATTTCAATCAACTTTCCACCATTTTCTTCAATTTTTTTCAGGCAATTTTTATATACTTCTAATACATCGGAGTCGCAACCACTTAATTCGGATTCGGGAATAATTCCAATCTTATATTCTGTGTAATCAAAATCAAGATTATTTAATGTATTTGTGGCGGTATAGTTTGCAGTTGTTGAGTCCAATTCATCTTTGCCGGTTATAACATCTAATAAAATTGAGCAATTAGGTATATCTGCCGCAAAAATTCCAATTTGGTCCAAAGATGATGCAAATGCAACAAGACCATATCTCGAAACTCTTCCATAAGTTGGTTTCAATCCAACATTTCCGCAAAATCCAGCGGGCTGACGGATAGAGCCACCTGTATCCGAACCTAATGCAGCATGACATAAGCCGGCAGAAACAGCCACAGCCGAGCCTCCGGATGATCCGCCGGGAACACATTCATTATTATGTGGATTTAGCACTTTCCCAAAATATGAAGTTTCGTTTGAAGAGCCCATTGCAAACTCATCCATATTGGTTTTTCCGATAATTATTCCACCAGCTTCTATAATTTTATCAATTACAGTTGCATTATAAACAGGCAGATAGTTTTGAAGAATTTTAGAGCCGCAAGTTGTTGGAATATCTTTAGTTGAGATATTATCTTTGATTGCAATAATCATTCCTTCAATTGCTCGCGCTGTTCCATTTTTCACTCTTTTATCGGACTCTTCTGCCATTTCGAGAGCTTGTTGTTCATTTATAAAAAGAAAAGCATTCAGATGTTTA
>JANJUO010000161.1 GCA_024710535.1 bacterium | reverse complement strand
TATTTGTACCGCCAGCAACCGATGAATTATGATATGTATAAAAATCAGGAACTTCTTTTGCAGTTTGGTCATGTAGAATAAAACGCGTTTGAACATTATTCTGATATTGATACATAAGCCAACTGTATATAAACAAATGCTGTGTGGAGATTGCTTCGGTAGGAGCTCCTTGCATTGAGCCCTAATAATCACGCAAAAATAAAACGACTGCCTGAGTTTCGAAATCTTTTTCTGGTGATAAAATTCTAAAAATCTCATCATTTGGATTAATCATCAAATCGATTGGATCGAAATCATCAGCTTGTTTAATATTCCCAAGCAAAATATTTGTTTCGATAATTTTTCGCATTGTTGCTTTTTTATCGAGAAATTGACCAAACCTACGATTTTTATCTGTTAATTCATATTTGAATTTTGTGAATGAACGCTTTTTGCCTTTCACTTTCAAATTAGGTAAAGAGAATTTTTCTGTTAAAACTCTACCCAAATCAAATGCCTGAGAAGTGATGTCATGACCGCCACCTTGACCTTGTCCAGCTCCTTGACCTTCTCCCTCACCTTGCTGTGGCTGTGCTTGCTGTTCGCCAATAACTTCGCCTTCTTCACCATCGCCCGAACCACCTGTTTCATCTTCTTGAGTAGGATTATCATCATGATAAAACTTTGCTTCGTGAGTAGTTGGAACAATCACAATTTCCTGCTTATTTTTTCCTCTTGGCTTTACGATTTTTCCAATTCTGATTCTACGCGGAAATCCATCTTCCTCTCTTTGTTTATCGCGTTCAAGCAATTCATCAATTGTTTGCAATTCAACCGTTTTATGTGGCTCAAAATCTGGACTTAGCAAACTATGAACAAGACAATTAAATTTGGGATAAATTTCCAAAGATTCAGTTTCCTTATAAAGAATATGCTTTTTGACGGCATTTCTTTCAAAGTCAACAGAATTATCAAAATCTTCTATGTTTAATTCTTCATTAATCATTTTTTTTCACAATTAATTGGTATCATCTTGTGTACAGAAATACTCAATTGTTTTTTCGGCACAAGTTTGGCAATATCCGAGTTTATTTCTCATTGTATCGATCATTCTATTGTATAATTTTTGATTTTCATCATTTGTTCTATTTGATAATGCACCAACAAGCGAGCCAGCTCCAGCAACATCCGATTTCAATCTCACATCTGTAACTGCTTTCACCAAATCGTTATTATCCATGAAATCATAATTTGCATCTTGAATCATTTTCTGACCATAGATCTTCGAGATAGTTGTTCTATAACTTTGCTTCTGCTCTTTGCTTTTCAATCCCATTCTTGATTCCACACTGTCAATAAAATTTTCATCAATTTTGATTGAAGTTAATTTTCCAGTTTGTGGATCGCGATATGTCCAAATTTTATCAGATCCAAGATTTTTTGCATCAATACCAATAATCATATTCACATAATTCAAAACATCTTTTTCGATTGCTTGAGGTTCGTTCATATAAGCATTGAAAATTGTTGTCATCACATTTTTTCTATGTAATTCTTTAGCTGTTTTCAAATCATTCAAGTATTTAATTCTTTCATTTGGCTCTTGAACATAATCGAGAACAACAGATTCAATCGCTGGAAAAACATCACCAGCATACATACATTTACCTTCTTGAGTACCGGATCTTTCAAGCAAAATCTGAATTGAACGACCCAAATTACGATGACCAAGCCCCTTCTGTCCAAATCTTTTAGTTATATCAGTTTCACGATTCAAATCATCAATCACTTCTGCAAGTGTTTTAATACTTTTTTCACCAGCAACCTCGCCTGCCGCAAGTTTCATCATTTCTATCGGAGTTAATTTATCTGAATGTGGCATTCTAGAAAGAATAATTGCAACAGATAAAGCATAATTCAAATTCGGATCAATATGCAATTTTTCGTTTGTAAAAGTAGTTTTATCACGATTACCAATTGCAAATGCTGTTAACTCTTTTTGCAATTTATAATTAGTATTATGTGCCATATAAGTAACGCGGCAACGGTCAACAATTGGTGCTTGCTCTTTTTCTTCAAGAAATCTTTGGAATTCGGAATTGTTTGAGGTTGCTACAATCAATGTATCGAGGGGCCACTTGAATCCTTCCAATTCAATAGTGCGATTTTGGATAACGCCAAGATAAACCTGCACCAAATCCCTCTTATTTTTGAAAATTTCATCTGCAAAATGAATACCGCCACCTGCAACTCTTGCAAGAGCTCCGCGTCTGAGATCGAAACGATAAGGATTGCTTGTATCGGAAATATGCAAAAGGCGAGTGATAGATTCATCACCAAGCAAATCTACAGAAGAAGAAGTGATTTTGTCTTTTGCGGCATACTTGCCTGTAAGTGTACCTTGCGATTCGCTAATTGATTGAGGAACAATTTCAATAAATTCATTAATTACTTTATTAATATTGCCATCACAATAATTAATAATTTGTTGAAGTACATAGTCTGAGCATGCTCCAAGTGGACGATAATTTTTGTAAAAAGTATTTACATGAACATCAGTTGCGCCTGCTTTGCTCAAAAATTCTTTATTATCATCTTTGCTTTGGTATAGATTCATTGCAAGAATCATTGGATCTTCGAGGGTTTGAGATTCAATTGTTGTGATTTTGCCATAACCACCAAGTAAATTAAGATTTTTGAATTTAAAAGTATATCTTCTATTTTCGCCAAGAGTTGTGAATTCACGATAGCATTTATTGAGATAATCAACGAAGTAGGTTTTTCCATTGCCCGGCTCGCCAATCAAAACAAACGCCATTTCAGAAGAAGAACCGCCTTCAGCCGCATCTTTTACAAAGGAAACAAAACTGTTAATTTCATCAAACATACCAATTATATGTTTGCCCGGTCTGCGAAAAAGTTGAAAATCATAAGTTGCCCTGCCATTAACAGTAATTTTCTTTATTCCACCTTCGAAACCAAGAATCATTCTTGTTACAGCTTGAAATACATTTTCAAATCGTCTTTCATTATTAATAACTTTATTAAGATGGTAATAAAGATTATTTGGCTGTAGGTTATCCAAATTTTCTATCATAAAAAATCACTCCAAAAATTTATTTATTCAATATTATAGACTGATAAAAATCAAAAAAGTTACTCTAATAACATAATTTTATTAATTATGCACATTTCAAAAACAAAAATTAATAAATTAATATTAATAAAACAAGAAAAAGAATAAAATAAACAGAGAAATTGGCAAAAAATACAATTAGAATATTTTTTCTGTAATCATTAAATGTAATTTGCCATAATTTAATCATAATTTTTCTATCTTAAGATTACAATTTGTACTCAAGATTAATTTCAAAACAAAATTAATTTTGTAATTGCAAAAAAAATTAGTTTTATTTGAGAAACTTTTTTTATTTTTGAACGTTATTCTTGTGTTTTTTGTAAGTTTTGTTTGTTTGGTGATTGATGACATATTGGGAAAGAAATCCATTATCATTTCAATTGATTTTGATTGCAGGAGGAATTTTTTTACTTG
>JANJUO010000129.1 GCA_024710535.1 bacterium | reverse complement strand
GATTTGTGATAGTTATACTACCAATATAAACCAAGCCAAAAATCACAATAGATACGACAAGCGATAGAATAACAATACTATTTCTTAGATCATAAATCGGTTTAAGTGCTTCTTCTTTATCAATTTCAACAAGAATTATCCAATCCAATCCTTGAATTTTGAGAGGAGAATAAGAACTTAGAACACTAATATTTCTATAATCTTTGATAATATCATTACCAATCATATTTTTTATGGCATTTTTTGTGGCAGTAGTATGAACATTTAGCAATTTCCCGGAAAAATCTGCAAATCTCGAAGTGGTTCGCATCAGAAAATCATTGCCCACAATATAAGACTCTCCAGTATTACCAAGTCCACTATTTTGATGATCGTTATCCATCATTTTTAATAGTTTATCATTGTTCAATTCCAAGATGATACAGGCATTGGCAGAGTTATTGTAATGGATTGGAACAACTAAAAAAATTTTGATTGTATTTGATGAATAATCCACAAATTCTTGAAGAAAAGATTGTTTCAAATTACACAATTTATTTTTAATTAAGTTTATATTATTCAATATTTTATTGGAATCATTTAAAAAAAATGATTTTCCTATTTGGTTATCATAAGATAAAATATCATTTTTATTAGATAAAATAAATAACTTATTGTAATCTGAATTAATGAATTGAAACAAGTTTTTGATATATATAATTGTTGCGCTGTCCGATGTAATTAAACATTTATCAAAAAGATTTTTAATAATTTCAGAATTTGCTAAATTCTCTACTCCAAGAATCTTATCTGAATAATACGAGTGAACACTATTGGATTTCTCAATTCTAATAGATTCCAATTGCTTGAAAGTTCTTTCAAGTATAGAATTTCTCGCTACAAAATACGAATAAAAACTAACGATAACAATCGAAAACAAAAAAACTGCAAGAAAATAGATGTAATACTTCTGAGTAATAGAAATCTTTGATTTCATAAATTTTGTTTTTGCACAATTTCAAAATTCAAAACTAACAAAAAATATCTAAATATTGAGTTTTTTGTATTGGAAACCAATTTTGTGGCTGGAATATTCATATCAAATCTCAAATACTACGATTTAATTAGTTGAAATACAATTGATTAGCATAAAATTTCTATTATAATTATTAATTAAAAGATATAATACATTGAAATATATTGTGTTAAACTATTTAATTTAGATTATCTTAGTCCATAAGTTCAATTAAAGTTATATAAAAAAAATTGCAAAAGTATTTATCATACTAAGTTTATTCTCGATTTTATGCAAAAGGGGAGTGCATTTTTAGATTTACAAAAATTATTTTGCAAACTGTGAAAAAAATTACACACTTTTCTTGATTATTAACCGAAAATTACTTAACTTTGTAAAGTTATAATAAATAACTATGGCTGTAAATTGAATTATAGGTGGAAATTTTTTAGTGATTACGATGTTGAAGCTGTACAAAAATTAGTAAAGGAATTGAAAATACCAAAATCTTTGGCTGTAGTGCTTGTTTCACGCAAGTTAACTGAACCCGAAGATGCTGTGAAGTTTTTCAATCCTTCATTTGATAATATTTATGATCCATTTCTCTTTGATGATATGGAGAAAGCCGTTGCCCGTATTCTTGATGCTATCGAAAATCAAGAATTGATATGGGTACACGGAGATTATGATGTTGACGGAACAGCGAGCACATCAATGGTATGCCAATTTATAAAAGAAATGGGCGGACGTGTTGACTATTATATACCGGATAGATTCGAGGACGGTTATGGTCTTTCAAGAAAAAGCATCGATATGGCTAAAGAACGAGGTGCTACGATAATGCTAACTGTTGATGTTGGAATAACTTCCTACGAACAGTTATCATACTCTGCCAGATTAGGTTTTGATAATATTATATGCGACCATCATGAGCCTGGACCTTCACTTCCAATTTCATACGCTATACTTGATCCATTAAAACCAGGATGCAAATATCCGTTTAAGAGCCTTGCCGCCTGCGGAGTTGCTTTCAAATTTATTCAAGCCATAGCCAAAAGATTGAATATGGAAGAAAAAGCTTTCGAATATTTGGATTATGTTGCATTGGCATCAGCGGCAGATATGGTTCCTTTGGTTGATGAGAATAGGTCGTTAGTGTATTACGGCTTGAAGTTATTAAATTCAAATCCAAGAGCTGGTTTGAAAGGACTTATCCACTGTACCGGCTTGAAGCCCGGAAATATAACTGCACCTAATATTGTGTATGCAATTGCACCATTGATTAATGCTGCCGGTAGATTAGGCGATGCAAGACGCTCAGTGGAAATGATGATGCAGGAAAACGAAAATGCAGCATTTAGAATTGCTCAAGTACTCGAAGATGAAAATAGAAAGCGCCGATTATTCGATCAGAAAACTTTCGAAGAAGCAATACCAATCGCTGAAGGTTACATAAAAGAAACCGAATGTCGTTCTCTCGTTATATATGGGGCAAAGTGGCATGCTGGAGTTATTGGAATAGTTGCTTCGCGCTTGGTAGATAAGTTTAATCTGCCTTCGGTTTTGCTTACTAATATTGATGGGCATGCAAAAGGTTCTGCTCGCTCAATTAATGAATTTGATGTGCATACTGCATTAAAAAAATGCGATGATTTATTGCTTGAATATGGTGGTCATAAGCATGCTGCCGGTCTTTCTTTGAACGTGGATAAAATTGATGAATTCAGAAGGAGATTCGATGCATTAGCAACAGAGCATATATCTCAAGAGATGCTAACTCCTGATATTAATATTGATGCCGAACTTCAATTTAATGAGTTATCTCCTAATTTTTTCAGTACTTTAAATAAATTTGCACCATTTGGATTTGCTAATCATAAACCAATGTTTTATGCTAAGAGCGTGCAATCACAAAACGGTATTAAAATAATTGGAAATAACAATATTAGATTTAGAGCAATTCAAAATAACTTTGTAATTGATGCTATTGGTATCAATTTAGCTCATAAAATCAATCTTTGTACAAATGGAAAGAAGTTTTCAATTGTATTTAATCTTGAAGCATCAAGTTACAATGGTCAAAAATCTCCTCAACTGACTATCAAGGATATCAGACCGGATGAAGATTTTATCGGCAGATGAAATAGAACTGATTTTCAATAACTTAAATGATTTACTTGAGAACAAAAATTCAAACTCAAAGAAATTATTTTTTAAATTATTTTCGATTATCAAAACAATTTATAAAAAAATAGCTGCTTCAGAAAAGCAGTTATTTTTATCTTTCAACAATTATTTCTATTTTGTTAATTCCAAACACCAGATTCCTGAAAGCATAATTGATAAAATCAAGCAAATCAAAAGAATTGATTACCTTATCAAAAAAGATAAAGTAAATGATATAGATTCTAACTACTTAAACTATTTGCTTTATACAATTTTCGAATTAACTGATTACGTATCTGAAATTTCTTACCCATTTCAATTGCCCGATAATTTTATTGAAAAAGTTGAAAGTATTGAATTCTCAAATAAATCTGCAAAATTCATCCTAACCGAGGTCGATTTTCTGCGTGTAGCAGTTTTGGAGCGGGGCAATCGAATACTTGATAATGGAAGCATTATACAATCGGAACTAAATTGCTACAATGATGAAATTGGCGAAATAAAATTGCTATTTTATGGCTATTTTTCAGAGATTCATAAAATGGTATGGAAGGGCGCCATTCTGAATTTATTAAATATCAAGCATAAAAAAGATAATATTTATGTGGTTTCAAATGATTCTATTGTTGTTCTTGAGCCGGATTATCTGCTTGATATTACTGAAATTGCGGAATGTTTTTCGGAGAATTCAAGTAATTATAAAATTTTCTTTTTGAAAAAATTTGGAGATAAAAAGACATCACTACCTTTGGTTATTGGAAATTTAGTTAATTATCTTTTTGATGAGTTAATTCAAGATAAAAATGTAGATTTTGATAGTGCTTTCAAAAATGCATTAGCACAAAAGCCTCTTCAACTTTTTGCCCTGAAAAAACAAGATGAGCATATTTCTAAGACGGTTAAAACAATTCTTGAAAATCAATTCAACATATTGAGAAACGTGATAAATGATTTAGATGCGGATTATTATCCAATTGAGCCGAGTTTTATCTCTCCAATTTATGGCTTGCAAGGCAGACTCGACTTACTTCTTGAGCATAAAGAAGATCATTTTCTTAAAGATATTGTGGAACTTAAATCTGGAAATGCCCCAAATATAAATTATGGAATTAAAACCGAAGATGGAAACTATATCCCAACCGGAGTATGGTATAACCATTTGATGCAAACCACTGGCTATAATTTATTGCTTGATTCTGCTTATGAAAATAGACGTGGAAGTTCGATGATTCTATATTCAAAAGCAGAATTTATGCAATTAAGAAATACACCAAACATCGATAAAAACAAGCAATTATTCATTCACGTTAGAAATAAAATCATTGCTGAAGACAAAAAATTAGAATCCGGAATATTTTCCATTTTTAAACAATTCAATCCAGAAGATTATGGAGTTGCAAGTTCTTTTATTCAAAGAGATTTATCTCATTTCTTTAATATATATTCTAAATTTTCAAAATTAGAAAATGATTATTTTGAATCATACTATAAATTTATTCTTCGTGAATTGCTTGCCGACAAATTCGATTCAAGCGATGATTATTCCTCTCGCGGAAATTCCACTGCATATTGGTCTATGA
>JANJUO010000125.1 GCA_024710535.1 bacterium | reverse complement strand
GTGGGAAACAGCAAATTTGCCTTTCTCGGAGACGAAAGCCAAGAAAGTAAGCTATCAGAGAACTGTAAAAATCGAATCCGATATGGCTATGAAATATGTGTGGAGTTTGTATTTTTTGGGTGCAGACCATCACGTTGAAGTATATTGGAATGAGCAATTTATAGGCAGATTTCTTGCTTCGATGGTTCCGCTGAATGTTAGAATTCCCGATAGAGTAATTATGAAAGGAACAAACAACATAAAGCTTGTGTTTACAAGTGCAGAAAGTGCTTCTCAACAAATCAAATCGCAAAGTTTATTTGCAAAGAAAATATATACAGGTAGTGCTCGTGAGATTTTTTTGGTTGGCTCGCCGCACATTTGGGTTAGCGATGTTAAATATACAAATAAATTTAATGAGACACTCACAAATAGCGATATCAAATATACTGTTAACCTATCTTCCGGCAAAATTGAGAATTTACTCAAGTATCAAAATGCAAGCGATTCAAGCAAAAGCAATAGCAGTACTGCGGCTTCTGCAAAAATTGAATTGTTCTTGAAAAAGAAATCCACAGGTGAAACAATTGCGACTGCCAATCCAAAGGATATTAAAATTGAGAGCGATCGAACTCTTAGCGAAACTTTTTATATGAATGTTTCAAATTTTGATTTGTGGAGTCCAGATCAGCCGAATTTATATGAAATTTATATAAAAATCAGTCGGAATGGTAATCTTCTTGATGATTGGAAAACTAACTTTGCATTCAGAAAATTTAATTCATACAAACAAAACGGCAAAAATCTGTTAATGTTGAACAATAGCCCTTTTGAAATCAAGGCAGTTTCTTATATTGATGATTATAATAATATAAATCAAACTCTTTCTGCCGCAAGATTAGAAGATGATTTCAATCTCATAAAAACGCTCGGTGCAAATGTCATTAGAATGAAATACAATCCTCCGCATCCATATTTTGCAAATATTTGCGATGAAAAAGGTATGATTTTGTTCTTGGAATTGCCTGTTTATGATGCTCCTGCTTCGGTTATAAATACTAATGAAATCAAAGTTTATATGCAAAATTATGCTAAACAACTTTTTGTAAATTACGAAAGTCGTCCATCGGTTTTTGCTTATGGTATTTCGGATGGAGTTGTTGAAGGCACCGAAGAATCTTCGAAATTTTTCAGTTTATTATCAACTTTATTCAAAAATCAAACAGACAAATTAATTTATAAAATTATTCCTTTTGGCTCGAGCAGTGTTGATGTTAAGAATTTCGATTTTATCGGCTTGAGAAATCTACAGCAAAAAGTAGATTTGAATTCAATTGAAGAAGAATTTTTGAGAAATAAAATTCTAATTGGTGATAAACCATTATTTATGTCTTATGGTGCTTTAATTCAGCCGAAAAATCATAATGGTTATGCTGATCCTTTATCAATTGAATTTCAAGCATTTACAATTTCAAATGTTTATAAAATCGTTCAAGATAATAGCGGTTGCGGCAGTATAATCAATACATTTAATGATTATAATTTGAATAGCCCAATTCTAATTACTGATAACAAGGATTTATATCTGGCATCTTCGGGATTGATGGATAGAAATCGCAGACAGAGACTATCTTATTCGACTGTGCAAGCATTGTTTAATAACGAGAAAGAGCCACTGTTGAATGCCGGTAGTTATACAGAAAAAGCACCATTTTCGTTTATTGTTTCGGGCTTTGTGCTTGGAATTGCGGTTATTTTGCTAATAAACAGATTCAAGAGATTTCGCGAATATATGTTTCGTGCAATTCTTCGCCCATATAATTTCTATGCGGATATTCGCGACCAAAGAATTATGTCATCGTTCCAAACGATATTTCTGGGCTCAATCACTGCATTCACAATTGGTTTGTATCTGACCTCAATTTTGTATTTTTATCGGACAAGTTTCATTGCTCAATACTTTTTTATGATGATTACACCGCTTGATGCAGTTCAAGAATTGTTATTCAAAATCATTTGGGTGCCCGAACTTTCTGCCCTAATTATTGCATTATTCAGTTTTGCTTTTGCCGCAATAGTTGCCGTTATAATCAATTCCTTCGCATTTATAACTCAAGCGAGAATTTATTATAACGACAGTTTGGTCTTAGCCGTATGGTCTGGAGTACCAATTTTGATTTTATTACCAATTTCTGTAATTTTGATTAGAATATTAGTAGTTTCTCCGGCAACAATTTGGCTGTTTTTGATTCTTTATGCGGCAGTAATGATATGGACGCTTGCACGAATTTTCCGATCTTCCGGAGTAGTTTTCGACGTAAGAATGTCCAGAGTATATATCATTGGTGGAATATTCTTCTTGTTGTTTGTATTATTGCCACTTGGATTTTATCAAATAAAATTTTCGTTGTTTGATTATCTCGGCTATTTCTCTGATGTATTTCTTGGTATTTAATTAAGGTAGAAAAATGAAAAATATAGTATTTGAAACAAATTTTGATGATTTGAAAATTTTCAGAAAAGGTAAAGTCAGAGAAGTATATGAAGTTGAAAACTATCTTCTTGTTGTTGCAAGCGACAGAATTTCGGCATTCGATGTAATTATGAATGAAGCAGTTCCTGAAAAAGGGCAAATTCTCTCTCAAATTTCCAAATTTTGGTTTGAGAAAACTAATTCAATTATAAAAAATCATTTCATTTCATCTGTTGTAAATGAATATCCTGAAATTTGCCATAAATACAGCGATGTACTTAATGGTCGCTCTATGATTGTGAAAAAATGTAAGCCATTGCCAATCGAATTTGTGGTTCGTGGCTATATTGCCGGCTCCGGCTGGAAAGAATACAGCAAATACCAAACTGTTTGCGGAATTAAATTAGAAAGCGGTTTGCAGGAAAACCAAAAATTATCAAATCCGATTTTTACTCCGGCAACAAAAGCTGATACCGGACACGATGAAAACATTAGTTTTGAAAAAATGGTCGAAATTATTGGTATTGATTTATCGGAAAAATTAAGAGATATTTCTATTAAATTGTATGAATTTGGTGCTGAATATTTATTGAAAAGAGGAATTATTCTTGCAGATACCAAATTTGAATTTGGATTAGATGAAAATGATGAACCAATTTTGATTGATGAAGCATTAACTCCAGATTCTTCAAGATTTTGGACTGCAGAAAATTATAAAATAGGAAAATCTCAAATCAATTTCGATAAGCAAATTCTTAGAGATTATCTAGAAAGTATTGATTGGAACAAAATGCCACCGCCACCAACTTTGCCTGATGAAATTATAGAAAAAACATTAGAAAAATATAAAGCCGCTTTTTTTGCTATTACAGAAAAAAATTGGGATTAATTAATAAAGAACATTGATAAATGGGAAAAATTCAGCCAATATCACTCGAAAAAGATGTCGGGCAGCTATTCGATTTCAAAACATTCGCAATAGTTATCGGACTTATTTTGATTGGTTTGCTATCTTTATACAGCGCACTTAACGAAACCAATATTGCGGCATTTTATCGGCAAATGATCTCTGCCGGAATTGGCTTTGTTGCAATGATGGTTATCGCATTTTTGCCAAAAGACATCATCAAAAACAGTGCAATTTTTGTATATGGTGCCTCGATTTTGCTGTTGATTTCAGTATTTATATTTGGTACGGCTGTTTATGGAACTATGGGATGGATAAGGATTGGCGGACTTTCGTTTCAACCGGCTGAATTTGCCAAACTTGGCGTGATAATGATACTTGCGTTCCAGCTCTCAACAAAGGGCGTGGATATTCGAACAGTTAGAGATTTTTTCCAAACCGGCTTATATGTTGCAATACCGGCTGGATTGATATTCTTACAGCCCGACCACGGAACAAGTTCGGTTTTTATTATCTTGTTTATGGGTGTGTTGTTTTGGTCCGGTTTTAGTTCGTTCATTTTATTTCAATTAGTTAGCATTCCTTTTATGATAATTCTTGGTTTGAAAGGATTGTGGTATTATGTTGGCGGAATGATTGCTTTTGGCGGCACTACCTTATTTTTCAGAAATGGAATTTTTTGGAAAGTAGGTGCAATTGCTATTTTGGCAACAATCGGCTATCTTAGTCCGGTTATTTATAATAATTTGATGGACCATCAAAAAGCACGTATCGAAACATTTCTTAATCCAGAAATGGATCCCCGAGGCAGTGGCTATAATGTTATTCAATCCATATATGCTGTTGGTAGTGGTGGTCTAACCGGAAAAGGCTATCTTCAAGGTACGCAAACCCAACTTCGATATGTACCTATGCAGTGGACAGATTTTATTTTTTCGGTACCAACTGAAGAATTTGGTTTTTTTGGAGGTTTGGCTGTGGTTCTGCTCTTTGCGGGTTTGATTTATCGAACTATCACAATTGCCAGCGAAGCAGAAGATAAATTTTTCTCGGTTACCTCAATTGGTGCAGGAATTATTTTTCTGTATCACGTGCTGATTAATGTTGGAATGGTTATTGGAATTACGCCTGTTATGGGCTTGCCATTGCCGTTTCTAAGTTATGGTGGCACATCTCTTATAATTAATATGATGATGGCTGGATTGCTTTTGAATGCCCATAGAAATCATCGAATCAATAGGGCTATGTAGGGAATTTATGCCAGAAGAACAAACAAATCCACATCAATCGTATAGTTTGATAATTTTATGGGTAATAATCTCTTATATTGTTGGCTCATCGCTTGTGCATTTGCTGGTATCAACATTTTTTTCAAATAAAATAATTCTAACACTCAGCACTTCGATCTCGCAATTTATGTTTTTGCTTTTGCCTACTTTATTGCTGTCAAAAAAAGTAAATATTCCATTCAAAGATATATTCAAGCTGAATTTCAATTTCAAATTATTACATTTAATTCCTGCTTTTATTGGTTTAATGGGGATTCAACTTTTTGCAAGCGGCTTCTCCGAACTTCAGCAATATATATTGCCGGAAATGTTGCAAGATGTTTATAAACAATTGCAAGAATCAATCAGAGAGCAATATCTTTCGATTATTGTTCTCGATTCAATACCGCAATTACTAATTAGTATTTTTGCAATTGCAGTTACTCCCGCTATTTGCGAGGAACTATTTTTTAGAGGACTCTTTCAGCAGAGTTTGGAGCAAAGTTCCGGCTATGTGAAAGCGATTTTGCTGAGCAGTTTTGTATTTGCAATTATTCATCTAAATCCCATAGATTTTGTGCCATTATTCGTTATTGGAGCTTTTCTTGCCACATTGGTATATGTTTCGGGCAGTATCATACCCGCTATACTTGTTCATTTTCTAAATAATACAATTGCAACCGTAGTATTGTTTTACGAACACAATACCAGCACAGATATTAGCACAGTTGAGCCGATGAATGCAATTATTTATTTGTTGATGGGAACATTTTTTATTGGTCTTTCATTTCATTTATTGCTGAAAAACCATAATTTAATCGAAAATGTTGAACAATAACCTCATCCGAAAACAATTATTAACAGACAAATACAAATATTTTTTTGTAAATTAATAGATTCACTCCATCTAAATATTTTTTGATCTAATTGATTAATAATTATAATCACTTCACTATTCTTTATTCTTAATATAATTAAAATTTTAAATTCTTTAACTTAATTTTGTTTAACTAATTTTATACTTTATTTTATTGTATTTATAATATTGTTTATATTGCTATTGAATTGATTAACTAAA
>JANJUO010000118.1 GCA_024710535.1 bacterium | reverse complement strand
CTTCCCGAGGAAAGGGGAATAAAACTTGGCACTGCCTATGCCTCCCAATACAGCGGGGGAGGGGAAGACGCACTCATCGACCTGATCCGCGGCGGTGATAGCTTCAAGACAGGCGCCTGGCAGGGATACCAGCTGCACAATCTGGATGCCGTGATCGATCTGGGCAGGGTGAGCTCCATTCGCGAGGTCAGCACAGGATTCATCCAGGATATGCCCGCATGGATCTTCATGCCCCTGAAGATGGAGGTTTACACGTCCGACGACGGGGCAAGCTGGGAACTGAGGGCGGAGGTGCTGAATACTGTATCCGAGTACCTACAGGAGCCTGTAGTACAGGAGTTTACGGCACGCTTTACAGCAAGGGCAAGGTATGTGAGGGTGGTAGCTGTCAACAGGGGGCATTGCCCCGACTGGCACCTGGGCGCAGGTGGAGAATCATGGGTGTTTGCGGATGAAATCATCATAAAATGAGAAGACTGGGATTATTTCTGACGGGCCTCGCACTCCTCGCCTCAGGATGTAAACGGGAAGCGGACAAGATGCAGGGCTTTGATGCCATCATTCCCCTTCCTGTCCATGTAGAAGAGGGCAGGGGAAATTTTGACCTGATGCCGGGAGCAGGGGTCATGGCAAATGACAGCTCCTTAAACTTCGAAGCCAACTGGCTCAGGTCCTTCCTGAAGTCGGGGGATGCAAATGCAACAACGCAGATTTGGCTTGAAATCAAGGACTTGCACGACAGTCTGGGGGATGAGGGCTATGTGC
Organism: bacterium; assembly: GCA_024710535.1. Lineage (GTDB taxonomy): Bacteria > Bacteroidota > Ignavibacteria > Kapaibacteriales > UBA2268 > JANJUO01. The sequence continues at coordinate 1,867 of JANJUO010000118.1, read as the reverse complement.
TCGAGGTTTCAGGGGAAGGGGTCCACATTTCGGCCCGGAGTGCTGCCGGGGTGTTCTACGGTATTCAAAGCCTGCGACAGCTTCTTCCCACGGAAGTGGAGAAGGATGGCCTGCTTGGTCCTGCCAGGATTCCACAAGGCAGGATAATCGACAAGCCCCGCTTCCAGTGGCGCGGGCTTCTGTTGGATTGCTGCCGCCACTTCATGGAGAAGGACTTCGTTCTGAGGTATATTGATCTGCTGGCAATGCAGAAAATGAACCGCTTCCATTGGCATCTGACCGAGGATCAGGGTTGGAGAATTGAAATAAAGAAGTACCCCTTGCTTACTGAGGTCGGCGCCTGGCGCACGGAGGCCGACGGCAGCCGGTATGGGGGCTTCTACACACAGGATGAGATACGTGAGGTGGTGGCCTACGCCGCCCAGCGTCATATTGAGGTGATCCCGGAGATAGAGATGCCCGGTCACAGTGTGGCCGCGCTTGCTGCCTACCCCGAACTGAGTTGCACGGGAGGACCCTTCGCGGTTGAAACGAACTGGGGCGTCTTCAAGGATATCTACTGTGCCGGAAACGAGAAAGTTTTCGAATTCATGGAAGCTGTCCTCAGCGAGGTGACGGAGCTATTTCCATCACAATATATACATGTCGGCGGGGATGAGGCTCCGAGGTACCGCTGGGAGAACTGTGGGAAATGCCAGGCTCGCATGAAGGCTGAAGGTCTGAAGGAGGAAGCTCAGCTGCAGACCTATTTCATTGCCAGGGTTTCAGAATTCCTCGAAGCTAAGGGGAAGAAGATCATCGGATGGGATGAGATCCTCGAGGGAGGACTGATGGAAGGTGCCACAGTGCAGTCGTGGAGAGGGATGGAAGGTGCAGTCGAGGCAGTGAGTCACGGACATGACGCCATCGTCTCGCCCACCAGCCATGCCTACTTCGATTATCCTGTGCGCTCTATCGACGTTGAGAAGGTCTATTCCTTCAATCCGGTGCCTGAGGGTATCGGCGCCGACCTGGAGCATCGCATCCTCGGTGGTGAATGCAATATGTGGAGCGAAAGGGCGCCGCAGCACCTTGTGGACCAGAAGCTTTACCCCCGCATCCTCGCCATGGCAGAGGTATTCTGGACCCCGCTGCATCGTAAGGATTACGGGGCATTCTCCGCCAGGCTTCAGAACTTCTACCCACGGCTCGATGCACTGGGTGTTGACTACGGTCCGGAGCAGGAGGCCGTCAGAATCAGAAATGTGATTGATGGCAGAATGCGAGTCATTGCGGAAATCATCCCCGGGCAGAAGGGAACGGAACTTCACTACAGTCTGGTGGATACCGAAGGCAGCACGCTGCTTGAAGGCAGCACCGCAGATCGGATCAGAATTGCCATCGGTCGGGATGCACTGCTCAGTGTCGATGCAAGGCTCAAAGCCGGTGCAACAGTCGAGAAGCTCGACAGATCATATTCCATTCACAGGGCGCTGGGAATCGCACCTTCATATAAACAGCCCTTCAGTCAGAATTACCCTGCTGCAGGAAATATGGCCCTTGCCGATGGGGTGCATGGATCGCTTCATTTCCGCGATGGCAACTGGCAGGGCTTCGAAGGCATCGACATGGATGTCAGCTTCGATCTGGGCGAAATGGACAGCATTCGCTATGTTGGGGCTTCGTTCCACCAAAGCGCACCCTCCTGGATATTCATGCCGCAGCGTGTCGAGATAAGCCTGATTTCGGAAGGTGGGCGTATCGTCGCGTTTAATTATGCCGAAAACAAAACAAACCACCCCGACAAAAACGACCAGATAGAAACAATTTATTTAAAAACCCGAGGCGTGAAAGCGCGCGTTGTGAGGGTGTAGGGGGGGTATGTATG
>JANJUO010000100.1 GCA_024710535.1 bacterium | reverse complement strand
TGCATTGCTGCATTCCAGAGTCATATCCAGAGCACCGGCAGCTGTCGTCCAGGTCGGAGCAGTGGCGTCGAAGATGGTGATAAGCTGCGTGTAAACAGCGCTCACATTGCCGCAATCATCGGCAACAGTCCAGGTATTGGTGTAGGTTCCACCCTGCGGACAAGCCACTGATGGAACGAAGGCACCACTCACCTTAACAATATTGCTTACATCGGCATCGCAGTTGTCAGCAGCGACCGGGAACATTGCCTGTGCGGCAGCGATTCCGGCGGCATTGCTGCATTCCAGAGTCATATCCAATGCACCGGCTGCTGTCGTCCATGTCGGGGCAGTAGCATCGAAAATGGTAATAACCTGAGTGTAAACAGCGCTTACATTACCGCAATCATCGGCAACAGTCCAGGTATTGGTGTAGGTTCCGGCCTGTGGGCAAGCCACTGAAGGAACGAATACACCACTCACTTTGACGATATTGCTTACATCAGCATCGCAGTTGTCAGAAGCAATCGGGAACATTGCCTGTGCGGCAGCGATCCCAGCTGCATTGCTGCATTCGAGAGTCATATTCAGAGCACCGGCAGCTGTTGTCCACGTCGGGGCAGTGGCATCGAAGATGGTGATGACCTGAGTATAAACTGCGCTCACATTGCCGCAATCATCAGCAACGGTCCATGTATTGGTATAGGTACCAGCCTGTGGGCAAAGGGCACCGGGAACAAAGGCACCGCTTACTTTCACGATGTTAGTTACATCGGCATCACAGTTGTCAGTAGCTACCGGGAACATTGCCTGTGCGGCAGCGATTCCGGCAGCATTGCTGCACTCCAATGTCATATCCAGAGCACCCGCAGCTGTTGTCCAGGTCGGGGCAGTGGCATCGAAGATGGTGATAACCTGCGTGTAAACAGCGCTTACATTGCCGCAATCATCGGCAACAGTCCAAGTATTGGTGTACGTACCAGCCTGTGGGCAGAGCGCCCCGGGAACGAAGGCACCGCTAACCTTAACAATATTAGTCACATCAGCATCGCAGTTGTCAGTAGCTACCGGGAACATTGCCTGTGCGGCAGCGATTCCGGCAGCATTGCTGCATTCCAGTGTCATATCCAGAGCACCAGCGGCTGTTGTCCAGGTCGGAGCTGTGGCATCGAAGATGGTGATAACCTGTGTGTAAACGGCACTCACATTGCCGCAGTCATCGGTTACTGTCCATGTATTTGTATAGGTGCCAGCCTGGGGGCAGAGAGCCCCGGGAACAAAGGCACCACTGACCTTGACAATATTCGTTACATCGGGATCGCAATTATCTACAGCAACAGGGAACAATGCCTGTGCAGCGGCTATACCAGCTGCATTACTGCATTCAACTGTAGCATCAAGCGTACCTGCAGGTGTCACCCAGGTTGGGGCGATATTATCATTGACAGTGATGGTCTGAACCTGGCTTGCGAAATTGCCGCAAAGGTCAGTAACAGTGTAGGTTCTGAGTACTGTGAAGCTCTGTGGGCAAGGACCTGGAACAGTTACATCAGCAGATGTAACAGTCAAAGGACCAACACAGTTGTCGGTTGCGGTGACAGCTGCTGTATTCGGGGCGGGTACAAGGTTGGCACAGGTGACTGTCAGATCAGCAGGGATGCTGGTGATCACCGGAGCCACACTCTCACAATTGATTGCACCATCAGTCCAATAGGCTGACTTTGGTGTGTCATATAGCGCCATAAAGGTTGGCGTAGGTCCACCATACTGGCAATTCGTCACAAAACTGTGGTCGAATGCAACAGCTGAACTGCCAACTCCAAAATCGAAGGTCAGAGTAAACAACACGGTACCATCCGGAGCACTGATGCCACCGGGATTCAATGTGATACCCGAAACGGTAATCTGACCAGCACCAGGAATGAAGGAAGTCAGAGGGAATATGCCATTATTGGTAAATACCGGATTGCTCAGAACTGCAGGATTGTAGTTAATGAGCATGGACGAAGCACCGATGTTGTTGAAATCATATACTGTAACCGGAATCGTTACCGTGGTATTCGGACAGGCATCAGTCGTTCCAATGATTGTCTTTGGAGCACCCTGAACTTTTACATCAAGAGCACAGGTAGCAGTGTTGCCGCATCCATCGGTCACTGTCCACACAACATTGGTTGTGCCGATACTGAAAACATAACCTGCCAGCGTGCTTGTGCCATTCAAGTTATTGCTCACTATGAGGCTACCAGTTGGGGTGCAGTTGTCAGCATAGCTTAGCAGATCGAATTCGGTACCGACAGTTGTGTAGGTGGGTGTTCCTGTAAGGCGGATCTGAGGAGAGCTGACACAGGTAAGTGTCGGGGCCACAGTTTCGCATGAGATTAACCCATCGATGAAGTAGGCTGATTTCGGAGTGTCGTAGAGAGGCATGAACAGAGGAGTCGGTCCTCCGTACTGGCAATTGGTATTGAAGGTATGGTCAAACGCCACTGGAGTGCTTCCACCAAGGTAGGTAAAGCTCAATGTAAAGAGGACGGATCCGTTTGGCAATGTGTGGCCGCCTGGAACAAGGGATGCGCCTGACACAGTCACTGTGCCCGCAGCAGGGGTCGTGAACGAAAGCGGCAGAACGCCTGATGTGTTCACAAATGTTGGTGCTGTGAGTACAGCAGGATTGTAAGTAATGAGGAAGCTGGCAGCTCCGATTGCATTGAATTGGTTGACTGTAACCGGGAAACTAACTGTTTGTCCTGGGCAGCTCACAATGCTTGGGATTGTTGTAATAGCGGCTCCCTGAACACTTACGACAAAACTGCAAGTTCCAATATTGCCGCAGTTATCGGTAGCTGACCAGATGACGGTCGTGCTGCCAAGTGGGAATGTATAGCCAGCCAGAGTGCTAAGGCCATTGAGATTGTTCGTGTAAGTCACGACAGGACTGCAGTTGTCGATGACACTAAGCGGATCGAATTCCGAACCGACAGTGCTGTATGTGCCTGTTCCGGTGTGGCGGATCTGAGGCGTTCCCACACAGGTAATTACCGGAGGAACAGTCTCGCAGGTCACCACTCCATTCGTATAATAACTTGACTTCGGTGAGTCGTACAAGGGAATGAAGGTCGGTGTTGGTCCGCCATACTGGCAATTGGTGACGAAGGTGTGGTCGAAAGTCACACTTCCTGTACCGCCGAGGTAGGTGAAACCTAATGTGAACAAGGTCGAGCCATCAGGTAGACTATGTCCGCCAGGGGTAAGGCTTACACCGCTAACCGTGAT
>JANJUO010000079.1 GCA_024710535.1 bacterium | reverse complement strand
GTTGATATTTTCAACTCTTTCATAAAATGGACCATAAACCTTGTTTACACCTTCCCCTGTTATCGACAAGCTCCAATTATTAAATTTAACATCTTCGAAAATGCTAAATTCCAAATCGCTATCCACCGGATATTCATCTATAATTTTCAACAGTAAAGGTTTATAAACTTCCTCATTATCAAACACAAACTCAACTCTGCGGTTTTCTCTGTCTGCCATAGTTTTATCTTCACCAGAAAGAGAAGATGAACCGGACGGAAGTCTAGGATTTTCAACACCTTCAACAGTGATTCGCTCGCTTTCGATTCCCATAATATTAATGATATAGTCTTTTACTTTTTGAGCAATTATTTCGCCATCTTTTTCGATTGGAGCGGAGCCGATTAATTTCAATTTAGCATTAGGATAAGTAATCATCCTCTTTGCATAAATATTAATAATATTGTAATATACCAACATGTGCTGATCTGTTCTGGTCTTGTTCACGCCTTGTTTATATTGAGATAAAATTTTTGTTTCATCATAATTTCTGGCATCAAACTTTGCAAGTCTTATGTAGCGATTTGGTATTTCCTGATTTCCTTCATCAAAAAAGACATAATTCAATAGTGGGAATTGCTCTTCTAAAACTCTTTGTACCACCTCGCCATTTGTTGGAAGACTCAAGCCAACATAACTAAATTCTTTATTCTCACGAACTTCCTTTTTCAATGGAAAGTCTATTGCGGCTTTTACTCCAAATCTAACACTATAAGTACTCCAAACATCCGTTAATTCACTTTGATTAGAAGAAAAATCTGATTGACGCTGACCGGTCATCCAAGAAAAATCTGCAAAAGGAGTAAGAAAAATTGTTTTATCCTGTCCCCAATAATCTAATTTAGTATCATATCCCAATCCGACATTCAATCCATAAACAAAAGAATTAACATTATTAATTTCTTGATTTTCATATTGGATATAGTCTTTATCTTTGAATGGTTTATAAGAATATTTTGCATCTAAATTAAACGAAAGAAGCGGACCAACAGAAAAATATAGTTCCGGAACAATGCTTTGATTTATTCTTAATGATGGCTCAATTGAGAAATAATTTGCACTTATATCGAATTCCGGATCTTTTCCGTATTGGATTACAGATTCATCATTTGCAACAATATTTCTGGAATCGTAGGATAATCTTAATCCAAGTCCCCACCAATCACCTGACAAATAATCTGCATTCAAACCAAAATATGGAGCCAATGCAGAGCCGTCATTAGCATAAAATGATAGCCAATTTGCTTCTCCTGTTGGCAATAATTTTTGGTACCCGAGCCCTACAAAATTATAATTCAATCCTGCATGAAAACCCAAACGATATGCACTTCCACTATAATAATATTGAGAAACTGATACCTGAGTAATTCCTAAAATCAAAATAACAAGTAATTTAACTATATTTTTCATCATAATTCCATAAAAAATATCAAAGATTATATAAACGGAATTTAAAGGTTAATTATTGTGAATCAAACGCCTCTTTTTGCAGGATCCCAAATAAATTTATGCAATTGTAATTGAAATCGCACTTGCAAATTATCTTTGAGTATCCAATCAACCATTTCTTCGTAATTTATCATTCCAAACACAGGCGAGAAAAGCACAGAATTACATTTCTCAATCAAATCATATTCAATAGTAATTTTCTTTGCAAAATCATAATCTTGCCTGCTTGCAATCACAAATTTCACTTCATCATTTTTTGTTATATAATTCAGATTTTCATATCTATTTTTTTTTGACATCAAAGAATCAGGACATTTAACATCCAAAATCTTCACAATTCTATTATCTATCGAAGAAATATCTAAATAGCCAGAAGTTTCAATTGCAACCGTATATCCCGAATCGCATAGTTCGTTCATAATTCCGTTAATGTCCTGCTCGAGCGGCTCGCCACCAGTAAATTCAATAAAATTGCAGTTGAATTCTTTAATCTTTGATAATAATTCTTCAGCATCCATTTCAAAATATCCGCTGTTGAAATCCCAAGAATATTTGGTATCGCACCATGAGCATCGCAATCGGCATCCCTGCATTCTCACGAAAACGCATGGCAAACCTGCTCTACTTCCTTCGCCTTGTATAGAATAAAATATTTCGGATAATTTAAATTTCATAATATTATTATTTTTATTTAAAAATTTGTCGCTTGCAAGAACCGACAGAACAGTGTCTATTCATACGGTTTCTTAGCCGTCTAATAAGTATAAATTTCAGCAACAAGCAGGGATGCTTGTTCTACTAAGTCTATAAATATTGTAGGTCAAACATCCTTGTTTGACAATATTTGCCAAATATTATACGTATTCGAAAGCCTCGCCTTTGCTATATATAATCAAAAAAAGTGCAAGCAAAAATATTCAATAGAAAAATTTGCCTGCACCTGAAATTCACTAAGAAAGCTATGCTCTTAGAATACCGCCAAATTTTGCACTTACTTTTTCGATTACATTCTTTACCGCAGATTCTACTTCAACATCAGTCAAAGTTTGTTCTAATGAAGAAAATGACATCGAGAATGCAAGACTTTTCTTATCTACACCCAAATTTTTACCTTCGTATAAGTCGAAGAAAACTACTTTGGTTAGCAATTTACCACCTTGAGCAAAAACTTCTTTTCTGATATCTTCAGCTTTAACTGATTTATCAAATACAAATGCCAAATCTCGCTGAACAACCGGATAAGCAGATACCTTAGAATATTTTGATACTTTTACTTTTTCATTATTCAATAAAGTGAAATTGATTTTTGCAATATATACCGGAACATCAATGCTGAACTTTTTCAAAATTTCTGCTTTCACCAAGCCAAATGTGCCAATAACTCCGGCTTTTGTTTTAATTGCAAGAGATTGTGCAGAAAAATCTGGTGTGTTTTCGTCGGCAATTAGTTCAAATTTTTCTAATTTCAAAAATTCAAACAAGTCTTGAACAATACCTTTAATATCATAGAAATCAACTTTTCTTTCGCTTGTTCCCCATTGAATTGGTGCGGATAATCCAACCAATGCAACACATAGTTCCTCAATTTCCAAAAATCCATCCAAATGTGTTTTAACTGAATTCTCAACATGCGAAAATGCTTTGCCAATTTCAAAAATTCTCAAGTTGTGGTTGCCATTATTTATGTTGTGTCTGATAATTTTCAGCATTGATGGCAATGCAGAAGGACGCATAATTGATAATTCTTCTCCTAAAGGATTAGAAATTCTTACAGGATTTTCAGTATAGATTTCGGCATATTTCGGATCGATTTGCACTTGAGTAATTATTTCATTGAATCCATTTTGCACAAAATAGTTACGAATTTTTCTACGTAATGGTGGAACAGACAAATGCGATGCAATGCCTTCGGATTTGAAATCAATCGAAGATGTATAATTTGGCTCAATATTATCATAATTGTATAATCTTGCAATTTCTTCAATCAAATCAATCTCTTCAAATACATCAACTCTTTGAGAAGGCACTTCAATTAATGCGGAATGTTTGTCTTGCTCCAAAACAACAAAACCAAGGCGTTGAAGCAATGAGCAAATTTCTTCATTACTTTGATTGAGCCCAATTATTTTATTTGCTCGAGCAAAGCGAAGTTCGATTTTTTTCTTTTTGATAATATTTGGGTAATTGTCAACGATACCGGCTGTTAATTCTCCACCACAAATTTGATGAATTAATTGAGCGGCTCTATCGAGTGCAGTTGTAACATTATCAATATCAACTCCGCGTTCAAATCTATATGAAGAATCACTTTGTAAGGCTAATTTCTTCGATGTTCTACGCACTGATGACGGATTGAAAAAGGCAGACTCAATCAGAATATTTTTTGTTGAATCAGTAATTTCGCTATTCTGACCACCCATAACTCCACCGATTGCTACCGGCTTTTCGGCATCGCAAATCATGAGCATTTGCGAATCCAAATTGCGTTCCTTGCCATCTAAACTTGTAAATTTATCGCCATCATTAGCATTTCTTACAATGATTGTATTTTGTGCAACTGTATCCAAATCGAAGGCATGTAGCGGCTGTCCCATTTCATACATTACGTAATTTGTAACATCTGCCGGAGCATTGATTGAACGAAGTCCAATTAATGATAAATGTTTTTTTAGCCAATCAGGAGATTCAAGACTCGTGATATTTTTTACAACTCTTGCAGTGTATCGTGGACAATTTTCGGGCGATTCGATAATTACCTTCACGAAATCTTCAGTTTTCGAATCGCTCTCATTAAGTGTAATATCAATTTTTTTTACATTTTTGCCCATATATGCGGCAATTTCACGAGCAATCCCCAAATGACTCAAGCAGTCAGCTTTATTTGGCGTAACGCTTATTTCAAACAATATATCATCCAAATCAAAATATTCGGAAATTTTCGTACCAACAGGAGCATCTTCTGGCAAAACCCATATTCCGTCAGAGTCTTCGCCAAGATCGAGTTCCTTTTGGGAGCAAATCATTCCTTTGGATTCAAGACCTTTTATTTTCTTTTTTTCGAGTTTGAATCCGCCTGATGGAACAATAGCACCAGACACTCCGAGCACTACTTTTTGCCCTTGAGCCACATTAGGGGCACCGCAAATTACCTGTAGATTTTTGTCGGCAAGTGCTAAATTACAAACTGTAAGTTTATCCGCATCGGGATGCTTTTCTGCTGAATTGACATAAGCAACAAAGAAATTTTCGTACTTTTTGCCATTGTCGAAAATTTTCTCAACTTCAACGCCAAGCATTGTAAGAATATTGTCCAATTCGCTTGCCGAATAATCAAAATCAACAAATTCTTTGAGTTTTTTGTAAGATATTAACATATTAAGATCGATAATTTATTTTAAATACTGTATTTCAAAAAACTTGCAATTTAATGAATTATTGCTATTCTCCGAAATAATAATTTCAAAAATATATAAATTCAATCCTAAGCATACAGCCTAATTTAATTGAATCTGCTCAATCCGAGAATATTTGCTTTTCTGATTGGCATCAGATGTAAAATCTGACGGAGACATTATTACAGCTCCGTCAGTTGTTATAAATCAATAAATAGTGCGAAGTTTATCTAAAACTTGATTTGCAACAATCAAATCTTGCCCTGATAATTCTTGAGAATTGCCGATTTTTTCATCAATCACATTATCCATCTTTTTCAGAAGATTTTTTCCTTTTGTGGAAATTCTCAATTTCAGTTGTCTTTTATCTATCGAATCGAATTCCTTTTCAATCAATCCCATTAAAGTGAGTTTATGAATATTTCTTGAACCGTTTGAAATAGGGTCAATCAATTGTGACTGAACTTTCTTTAATGTACTTGGTTTGGGATGAATATTTTCTAATATTTTCAAAATATTATATTGGGTCAGCGAGATTTTGAAAGGTCGCAGAACCTTTGTTGTTTGAATGTCTATCCAATTACCTGTTAGAAGCACATTCATGAGAGTTTGCCTATACTCATTCTTTAAATCCATGGCGATTTCGTCATTTGGTCTCATTTTCAAACCTATCTTAATAATTATGTCAAAAAAACAATTCTATGAGTCATTATGTAAATACGTATTAATGAAATGTATATTATAAAAAAAAAGTATGATTATTAAATTTTTTTTTACGAATTTTGTAAATTGGAAATTTAGTAAAATGAAAAAATGAAAAAAGAAATTAATTCCGACAATAAAAGAAAAGTTGGTTCGGATAAAAAAAGCAATAACTTCAAACCTGCTGTTAGAAAAACTGCCAGAAAATCTGATACAGTCAGGAAAAGCACTAATATCAAAGAAGATGAGTTTATACGTCTCAATAAATGGCTTGCCGCCTCTGGAGTATGCTCCCGCAGAAAAGCAGATGAGCTAATCCAAAACGGATCTGTAAAGGTTAATGGTCTTCAAGTTACCGAGCTTGGTACAAAAATTGCAAGAAGTGACTTCATTACAGTGGATGGCGATCCGATTAAAGAAATTCGCCATGATATTTATATTTTATTAAATAAACCAAAAAATGTAATCACAACAAGCAATGATGACCTAAATAGAACAACTGTGCTTGATATTGTTAAAAAGCAGGAACGCGTATATCCTGTTGGCAGATTAGATAGGAATACCACAGGAGTTCTTTTGATTACTAATGATGGCGAACTTGCATATCGTTTAACTCATCCGAATTATTCGATTATGAGAACTTATAATGCTAAATTAGATAAAGTGCTTAGACCTATTGATGCTCAAAAAATCGCAGATGGGGTGCTGCTTGAAGATGGAAAAACTCAGCCTTGTACTTTGGAAATAAATCCAAAAGATAATACCAAATGTACTATTACTATTACTGAAGGGAAAAATCGTGAAATCAGAAGAATATTCGAGCATCTCGGCTACGAGGTTAAGCAACTTGATAGAAAAGAATTTGCAGGATTAACCACACGTGGTCTTGCTCGTGGTGAATATCGACATCTTACAGGCAAGGAAGTGAATACATTAAAAAGAAAATTAAAAATTGGTTCTTAAATAATTGATTCTTAATAATTTGGGGTGAATTTATGAAAAAAGTAATAATTTTATTGATTTTATTTGCAATTTCAATATCTGTGGCGCAAGACGGTGGCTTGCAAAAAGCAAGAAAACTTGCCGGTGGCACTGAAACCTTTGTGGATATTCCAACCGAATTGCAAGATAATATTGCAAAATTTTTCAATAGAATCGGGAAAAAGGAAATCAAAGATGCTTATGAAAATCTACTTGAAAAAAGTCCAATTTTTGAAAAAAAGGAGGAATTGAGTTCTTTGGTAAAGCAAACTTTGGTTTCATTTGATTTTTATGGTAAATTTTATGGATTCGAGCCGGTAAATGCGGAAAAGGTAACTGATTCGTATATGAGAATTAGATATATCGGTCTTTATGAAAAATATCCAATTAGGTGGGTTTTCACATATTATAAATCACCTTCAAGAGGCTGGATTGTAACCAATGTGAAATTCGATGATTTGAGCGAATTTTTCTTTTATGACGAATAAAATCGGGCATAAACAAAATTACATTAATTGATAATTTGAAAAAAATTATTAAATTGCATTTTTTTATTTGCAACTTTTTATAATTTTAAATGATAAAATATGGGATTTTTCAAAACATTATTTGACTTCAAAAGAGGACCCGAAGAGCCCGAAAATCTTATCAATATTAAAGAATGGGTAAGATTGAATCGATGGATGCTGTTCTTCTTTATAGTAGTTGCTGCTCTGGCTCTCATTTTGATTGTTTCTAATGTTCGTAATATAAATAATTTACTGACTGAAATACGACAACTTGAAAAAACAGAAAAGGAAATAAAAAATTATAATTTAAGATTGAATGCTCAAATTATCCAGCTTGAAGCTCCGGATAGGATTATTCCTATTGCCGAAACTAACCTTCAAATGAGCATTCCCACATCGGCTCCGAAAGAATTAAAATAATCAATAATATAAAGATTTTATTTATGCTTAATGATATAAGAGAATTAAAAGAAATAGTCGAAAAGGAAATTGCCGAAATAAAAAATATTGCGGCACTCGAAAAATTCCGACTTACACATTTAGTCAAAAAAGGTACGCTTCAAGCATTGCTCGACCAACTTAAAA
>JANJUO010000069.1 GCA_024710535.1 bacterium | reverse complement strand
TCATTTTTACTTTTTACTTTGTTTTTGGGCTGAGCTGATAATACATTTATCATCATTAATCCAATTATAATTGAGAAAAAACAAAATAAATTTAATTTCACAAACATATAATTTCTCCAAAAAAATCAAAAAAAATGCCTATTTTTATCTGTAACCACTAATCCAAATTGAAAAATTGAACACGCCTACTTTGATTTTCATATTGTTAAAAATTTGATTATCAAATATAAAAAATTATGGATGAATACATTATTTAATTCAACTTAGAAGTTGCAAAATTATTAATATTTTATGGTTAATTCAAAAATTTTTCTTAAATTTGTATTGAGTAAATTTTAATTGGAGTTTATAAATGAAGAAATTTTTGTTTGTTTTAAGTTTGATGTTTGCAATTTTTGCGTTGAATACGCTTACAGTTGTGGAATTAGAGGCAAAACCAAAATCAAAAAAATCTATCAAAAAGAAAAAATTCAAAGTTAAAAAACAGTCCACACAAGAATCCCTTAAAAAATTAGAACAGTATTTTCCTGCTTTTGATTTGGAAACAAAAAGTTTTGATACTGAAAAATTGGAGCAGTTAGAAGTTTCTCATAACTCTGTTTTTGGTGAAGATGGTTTAAGATTAAAATTATTAGAAAATATCAATGATTGGCTACAAACACCATATCGCAGAGCCGGTCGCAGTAAGAATGGCGTTGACTGCTCAAATTTCACTTCAATTATGGTAAATCAAACAATCGGTATGAACTTTCCGGCAAGTCCAGGCGGTCAGGTTACAGCTGGAAATGTTGAAATAATTGAAAATCTTGAAGACCTGCAATTCGGAGATTTGATATTTTTTACTGGCAGAAACCGTAAATCAAATAGAATTGGTCACGTTGGCTTCTACATTGGCAACGGACTTTTTGCACATTCTTCAACTGGTAGAGGCGTAATCTACACACATATATCAGAGAGCTACTATTCTCAAAGATACAGATTTGGCGGAAGATTAGATTTCCGTGCTACCAAAGATTTGCAAGTGCAGTTTGAAAAATAAGATTGTATGAAAAAAATCCTTTTTTTATTACTTATATTCTGGCTAATTAATTCAAATTTGGCAGAAAGCAAGAATTATTCTGTTCGCATAATTGCCGCAGGCGATATTATGGCTCATTTAGGTCAAGTGAAATCTGCTACAAACAAAGACGGTAAAACATTCGATTTTCATTCAAATTATCGCTTTGTAAAGCAGTATATTGATTCTGCCGATATTGCTGTTTGCAATTTCGAAACTACTCTTGGCGGACCTCCATTCAAAGGATTTCCGGCATTTTCATCGCCTGATACTTTGGCGTATGCAGTTAAATATGCTGGATTTGATATTGCTTTTACGGCAAATAATCATTGTCTTGATAGGGGATCAAAAGGGCTGATGCGAACAATTGAAATATTAAATAAAGCCGGTCTTCAAACTTCTGGAACTTTTTTGGACTCAATCGATAAATCAAAAAGAAATATTATTTATTATTCAAAAAACAATATAAAAATTGCTTTCTTGAACTATACTTACGGCACAAACGGTATTGCAGTGAAGCCACCGCAAATAGTAAATTACATAAATCGTGATGAAATTATTGCAAATATCAAAATTGCAAAAAATAACAAAGCCGATATTGTTGTTCTGTTTGTGCATTGGGGAAGCGAATATAGCCGATTTCCAAATAAATCACAGGAAGAATTGGCAACTCTTTTTGCTAATAATGGCCTTGATGTAATTATTGGTCATCACCCACATGTTGTTCAACCAATCAAAACAATTTGGAATGAATTCGAAGCAAACAAAAAGAGAAAAGTCTTGATTTCCTATTCTTTAGGAAATTTTATTTCAAATCAGAATTGGCGATATTCAGATGGTGGAATATTTTTTGATTTTGTGGTGAATAAAAGTGAGTCAGGTCAGGTTTGGATTAGTGATGAAAAATATGAGCCGGTATATGTTTATCGTGATCATTCATCGGGCAAGAAAAAATACTACCTGATTATGCCAAATTATATTGATTCATACAGAGAAATATTCAAATTCTCAAAACCGGATTCATTCAAGATAATGCAATTTCTGGATGATACAAATCAATTAATTGGTAATTTCAAATAATAAAAAATATTCTGTAGTTCCGAATTTATCAATAAGTAGTTCAAATCAACATATTTACTTCTTTTTCATTCTGTTTTCAAAAAAATTTTTTAAAAAAATCTTTTTCAATTTCTTTGAAGATTAAATTTTTTTTCATATTTTTGAATTCTGTTTAAGAACAATGTTCTTTAAAATAATGCTCTGTAGTGTAACTGGCAACACGTCTGACTCTGGATCAGAAGAGTCCAGGTTCGAGCCCTGGCGGAGCAGCGGTTAATTATTTTCATAATTACCTCCAATAAAAATTAAACCCTATGAATTTCATAGGGTTTTTTATTTTTAGGTGATTAGTTCCAAATTATTTTAAATAATTACATCATATTCTGTCTGGTAGGTCGTTAGAGCCGACTGAATTATGGAGCAAAAATTATGGAGAATACTAATAAATTTAATAAACTTTGATAATTTTTAAGATTTATTTAAGTTAAAAACCTTTTAATTCGTTATTGTTTTTTTGGATTAATTAAATTTAATTATGTATAAATTTGAAAATATTAAAATATCAATCGAAGAGAGCATCAATACAAAGCATAAATTGATAAACGAATGCAGCGATAGTATTTATCAATGTGGCTTGATCTTATCGGAAGCACTAAAAAATGGAAATAAAATTCTATTTTGTGGAAATGGAGGATCTGCGGCAGATGCCCAACATATAGCCGCCGAACTTGTTATCCGATACCGATCTTCAGTCAATAGAGCCGCTTTGCCGGCGATTGCTTTAACGGTTGATCCATCTATTATGACTGCCGGCGGTAATGATATTGGCTATGAAAATGTATTTGCGAGAACAGTCGAAGCATATAGCAAAGCAGGCGATGTTTTGGTTGGAATCAGCACTTCGGGCAATTCCGAAAATATATTAAAAGCAATTCTACAAGCCAAAAAAATGGATGTGAAAGTTGTTGGATTGCTTGGAAATGGTGGCGGAAAAATTGCAGATTTTTGCGATAATTCCGTAATTGTACCAAGCAAGATTACTGCAAGAATACAAGAATCACACATTCTAACCGGACATATTTGGTGCGAAATTATAGAAGAAAATCTGTTTCCCGAACTTTTTGAGGAGAAATAATGGGCGGTTCATCATTTGCAAGTATGCTGATTTTTATTTCCACAATTGGAATAAGTCTATATGCTATGTATAAAAATCATTCACTTTTTAGGGATTTTGCTTTAAGTCCTTATCATATAATGCACCAAAAGAAGTATTATCAAGTAATTACAAGCGGTTTTATCCATGGTGATTG
>JANJUO010000547.1 GCA_024710535.1 bacterium | reverse complement strand
TCTTTTACTTGCTTAACAGAGTAAAGACCATCCTCCATACCATATAAGCCAAAAATATTAATATTCATTGTTTGCAGGTTTTTTAGATTTGATGTCAAATCTATTGTAGTATATTTCTCATTTTTCCAGAATCCTTGTGGTGCCTGAATTGTCATTTGAGAAGCATATTTTTTTAAAATAGTATCAGTTTTGAATTTAGAATAAATAGTTTTTGCTTCTTCAGTAGGATTTTTCGGAGAATAAAAACCATTACGCATAGCGTGCATAAAGCTATATGAACTATACTCAATAGTACTTTTATCCATCTTTTCAATCATTTTAATATAATTTAGATTTACAGTATCATTTTTTGTTTGGTAAATCTCTTTAGTGACCGAAATAATTGTTTTAAATGTTTCTTGTAATGAAACCGGAGCACCAACAAGAATAACAGAACTAATTCTATCTGGATGCTTTTCAGCGAATAGAGTTGCTACAATACCTCCAAAACTATGCCCGATTAATGAAGATTTTGTTAGTCCATATTTCAAATAAATATTATTTAAATCTTCAAATGTTTCATCAAAAGTAAATTTTGCATTAGGGTCTATGCTACGCCCTTCTCCGCGTCTATCATAGACGATAACATAAAAACCTTTGTCGGCAAGCAGTTTTGCGGTAGTTGCTTCAAAATTAGCACAATTGTATCCTGGTCCGCCGTGTAGAAATATAATTGGCTTATCTTTGGAATTACCAAAAGTCTGAATGTAAATATTTTGAGCATTAGCAAATATTGTAGCAATTAACAAAATTGCTGAAGTGATAATTATTTTCATTTTATTTTCTAATAAATTTTTCCGCAGAAGATTTATCTACATCTTCTCAATAAATGACAATGCAAAAATATGGAAAATATTTGAAATAATTTAGAAGCAACTCTTGTATTTTAGAATATTCAAGTCAAATACTTTACTAATTTCAAAAATCAAATTAGTAATTAATCTACTTTTTTCAGTTTGTGCTGTTATTGACTGGCTTTCTTTCTTTCATTATCAAGGCGTGCTTTCAATTGATTAAATACCTTGTTTTCAGACACACTATTTTCATCAACTTCAAATATATTTACAATTCCCCATTCAATATCGTCGATAATTAGATTTTTCTGCTCAATGTTGCTAATTTTATTCAATTGTTCGATAACCAAGTCTGGATTGCAAATGAAACAGTTTCCTATTGAAAAGAAAGGCATTTCATTCGCAGAAAATTTATTAGCCCAAATTGTGGCAATGAATAGTTGTAGAATTTCAATGTCATTTGACGAACAGAAGTATTTTGGTAAAAAGGTAAGCATCGGGTCATACTTTGTATCATTGAAAATCTCTAACAATAAAGCTGAATTTTTATATGCTATACTATCTTTTATTATAATAAAGTTAGTATAATTTTCAGCTAATTTTCTTTGCTTGTCGAGAATATTGGTTATAAGTGTTTTTTGCAATTTGGTTTCAAGTTTTTCAATTTCTTGAATTTTACTTATATGAACAAAGCCTTCAATTTGTCTGCCATTCCATGCCGAAACTTTTATCCAATCTGAATTTTCTATTAATTGAAAATAGACAAAATCTTCTTCGAAAAGCGTATCAACAACTTTAAATTCTTTCCCTTGTCCGCTATGAACTAATGTGTAGTTGTCTGAATTGTTAATAATTGCCAGCCTATTTTCTGCTAATAGTGTTATTGAGCAGAAAATAATCATAATTATCAATTTGTATTTTATCTTATTCATTATTTTTATATAAACTCTAAATTTTATTTGTTTCAGTAAATTTTCGATAGTTGCTAAAATCCTAATTATTTTAATTTGCTAGAAAGTCCAATTATCAATCTCACCAACTACATCCTTACAAAAAATGACAATGCAAAATTAAGGAAATCACTTATGTTTATGTATTAATAGCAATTTTAACGAAATTTTCAGTAAAAATATCAAGTTGCTTATATTTATCTGAGTTTAAATTGGCTACCTTTTTTTCTTTTGGCTTATAATTAAGAATAAGGGCTTCAATCATTGGAGCACGATTTTCTTCTTTGGCTCCAATATGGTAATAATGCTCCTTGTTGAGTTTATTGAAATCTTTCCAAATAGTATCAAGATATTCATTTTTACGATATTGGTTGTTATCCCAAGTTGACAAAATGAATTTTGAACCGGAATTTTTTAATAATTCAAAAAGTTTCATTTCATCTTTTTCATCCCAACTATCATAATAATCCACATGTCGCCCAATATATGGCGGGTCGCAATATATTAAATCATCTTTTTTAGCTTCCTTAATTGTTTCTTCATACGATTGGCATTTAAAAATCCAATTATTAATGCTAAATGATAACTCCAAGTATTTTACCTGATTTGTTATTTTTGTTATGTATGCTTGTGCAAACCTTTCAGGTTTGTGTCCAAAAGGAACATTGAATTTCAAATCTTTATTGAATCGAATCATACCATTGAAACAAGAACGATTCAAGAATAAAAAATCGAGTGGATCTTTTTCTTCATTAAATCTATCTCTAACATAATTATAATGCTCCTGCCCCTTTTCCGATAGTAATTTCCCTTCTTTAAATAAAAATTGTTTTACGATAACAGAGTTTATCTGCTTTTCTTTTATTCTATTGTATAAATTTATGGCGTGAGGATTAATGTCAGCAAATAATGCATTTTTTTTTGCAAGATTAAAGCCAACCACTCCAGAACCCAAAAATGGTTCAATCCAACGAGTATCTTCCGATATTTCTAAATTTTCTTTTATCCAAGAAACTAATTTTGTTTTAATCCCTTGAATTTTAATAGGTGGAACGTGTATTTTATTCAACATCTTTTCCTCCTTGAATTTTTGATTTACCTGCTCGGGGATGATAAAGATTTTCATCAATGCCCCGATATTTTAAAAATTCAGGCAATGAAGTAATTTTTTTTGGATTCCCATTTTTATCTTTAATTGTAATTTTTCCATAATTAGTCCAATAATCATCAAACCATTCTTCCCCAAGATTTTTAAAAACCCCATTTCCTGATAGAATATCTGATATTTTTTGAATGCTTCCAATATTTGCAGTATTTCCGCTTCCACTTTTGTCGCTTGCAATAGTCCATTTTTCACAAGCAAAAAATGTGAAATTATGAATAACAGAAGGAATTTCATCAAGTTCTTGTAATTTGTAAATTTTAGTTTCTTCTAAGCGATCCAATTCTGTCCTTGAATAAATTATTCCAAGGCAAAAATGACCCATATAATCATTGTATGGGAATTGAATATTTTTTTCACTTTTCCTATCTACAAAATATGCACCATGTGAACCTAATGTAAAACCATTGCAAAAATCAGGATACTCATCTAATATATAAGTAGTTTTTAAATCAACAGCATATTTTATTTTTGGATTTGATTTTGAAACAAAAGATATATCGGGATACCAATTTTGATGTGTTGCTAATACAATCTCGTAATTATATTTTTTGGCAAATTCAAAAAATTTGGGAAATAAATGAATTTCCAATACTTTAGAAACAATTTTTGTATCTGCTGAAATTGAATAAATATTCTGAAAAGCATCAATAAAAACCTTTAATTGTCCATTGATTTTTACTATCAGAAACATGATTTTTCAAAGTTAAAGCAAAATCGCTTAATTGCTTTTGAAACTCTTTTTTATATTTTTCTTTATTTTTCATGTTACAAATCTACAAATAATTATTTAATTCAAAAATTTATTCTTAAATTTATTTCAGCCACTTACCTACATCCTCTCAATAAATGACAATGCAAAATTAAGGAAAAATATTTAAAAGCAAATCATTCTTAATCAATAATTTCATCGAAATCTTTTAATATAAATCTCGTTGTGGAGGAATCGTTTTGAATTTGAAATTTAAGATTTTTGAATTCTGCTCCGTGAAATGATTTGCCATTTTTTTCAATTATGAATTGTAATTTCTCCATCGGTTCGAATTCCATTGCCATAATTGCACATAGTTTATCATTTTGCACATTGAAAAGCAGTAATTTTCTTCCATTGAATTCTTTGATGTCATCAAACCAGAATCTCAATTTGCTTTTGTTGGCTCCCATTAAAGAGTTTGCAAGTTCAGTTTTGTAAATTTCCGTTTCGGGAGCATATTCTTCGAAAATTGGATTGGAATTTTTGCAGTTTGGTCTGTCGCATCCGGCAAAAAGCAACATAATTGCGAGAAAAAGAGCCGCAGTTTTCATTTTAATACCCTGAATTTTTAAACAAATTTTGAAAAATCATGAATCAAACACTACATCTTTTAATTCAATTATGTATAAAAATTTTTCTAATACTATCTCCTTTTTAAAAAGTTCACAAAAGCAAAGACGAAATAAATAATATTTGATTACTTTGGCTTATGGATTAATTTGAATTGGTGTACCGATCTCAACCCTATCAAAAAGTTCTTCAATTTCTGCATTGGTTACAGCAATACAGCCCAAAGTCCAATCTTTATATCTTTGGAATTTGCCCAAAAAGCCAGTTCCATTTCTCAAACCGTGTATTTTTATGTCACCGCCGGGAGATTTTCCCAAACTTTTCGCAAATTCTTTATCTTTTTCGTTGGGATAGGAAATGCCAAGATTACGATGATAGCCGCTATTGGGATTTTTGTCGTTAATTATATATGATCCTTCGGGTGTTTTCATATCGCCCTCAAAATTCTTATGTCCAATTGGATTTTTGCCGAGAGAAACTCTATATTTTTTGACTTGTTTGCCGGCTGAATACGCAATCAATTCACGCTTTTGCTTATTCAACACAAGAGAATCAATCATAATACCACTTTCAAATTTCGGCTCTGGAATTAAATTATAGAAAGACAGACCAAATATTTTCAAAATCACTATTCCTATTAAGATTTTCAACTGTTTCATAAAAAAAACTCAGCAATTCATTAAGAAAA
>JANJUO010000632.1 GCA_024710535.1 bacterium | reverse complement strand
GCATATCAAACACGATACAATTAATGCGATAAATATCTAGTCTTATAGAGATAAAAATTATACTTGAACCCAAAAACCATTCATATTTTCTATAATATGCAATTTCTCCGAGATTGTCAGATGGAATTCAATATTCTTTTTAATTTGATTAATCTATGAATTTAATGAATATCGTTTTTTTTAAGATAAATTTCCGATATTTTATTTAGTATTCTATTGAAAAATCGAATTAACCTTTTTTAAAACCAGACAGAAATGTCAGATTTTTTTGAAATGCCGCCTTAGTAGAAGAGAAATTTTTATCAGTTTTGTTAATATTTACTTTATCAATTAGAAACGAATAGAACTATCTGAAAAATCTATTTATTAAGATTTATTGAGTTGTTTGTTTTATTATGAGATTCTTCCATTACCATCATTTTATCCAGTTGTAAATTTCAAATACTTAATATTTTATTTTCATATAATTAATTGAGAAATATGAACATAAAAGCATTTTGATTTTCAGTATATTAATTGCAACAATTTTTTCACAAAAAAATATTTTGCATAACAACAAAATATTTTCTAATTTTGCATATCAGATTTTTTATTCTGATTAAGAGTTATTTTGTTTAATTATTTTAAAATGTGATGGTCAATCAAAAATCAAAAAGCTGGTTAAAGAAATTAATACCGCCGCCGAAATGGCAACTGCCGGTATTGATTCTTTTCGGAATTATGATTGGCTCCGGCTTAACAGCAGTGCATTTGTCTAATGCGTCATCTTATCTATCTGATGACCCAAAGGCGTGCATAAATTGCCATATCATGACTCCGTTTTATGCTACCTGGACTCATAGTAGTCACCGTCAATGGACCAATTGTAATG
Organism: bacterium; assembly: GCA_024710535.1. Classification (GTDB taxonomy): domain Bacteria; phylum Bacteroidota; class Ignavibacteria; order Kapaibacteriales; family UBA2268; genus JANJUO01. Next base: position 5,394 of record JANJUO010000632.1, on the reverse strand, counting down.
ATTGCCACGTACCTCATGATAATTTTTTCAGGAAGTACTTCTTCAAGGCAAGTGACGGCTCAAGACACGCTACGATGTTCACGCTCAGACTCGAGCCACAAGTATTTATGATTAATGAAGCAGGCAAAACTGTTGTTCAGGAGAACTGCATCAGATGTCATAATCACGTGGTTAATCCTGTTTCTGCAAAAAATGTTACAGGAGAAAATTACAAACACGGTGAGGGCAAACTATGCTGGGATTGCCATCGCGAAGTTCCACATGGAAGAGTTAGCAGTCAGGCAAGTTCGCCACATGCAATTATTCCAGACCAAAAAGAAGCCCTTCCAGAGTGGCTTAAAAAATTTGTAAATCAATAATTATCAGGAGTTAAAAAAATGTCTGATTCTACTAATCAAAGAAAACCCGTAGTTAACTGGGTTATTTTTTCTGTAACTGTAATAGTTGTATTTTTAGCTGGTATTTTTACTGCTTCAATAATGGAAAGAAGAGCAGAAACAGCCGCAAAATTCCAAATCACTAAACCAATTGCTGATTGGGAGCCAAGAAATGAAGTTTGGGGAGAGAATTTCCCAAAAGAATATGAAACATATTTAAAAACGCTTGATACAAATTTTGCATCTGCTCACGGTGGATCGATAAAGCACGATTATCTTGAAAATTATCCAGAATTGGTTGTTTTATGGGCAGGTTATGCTTTTTCTAAAGACTATAATCAAGGACGCGGACATGCTTATGCAGTTAAAGATGTAAGAAGCACTTTAAGAACTCAAGGAGTTCAAAGTACAATGCCAGCAACATGTTGGACTTGTAAGAGTCCTGACGTACCAAGATTGATGCAGAAAATGGGAGTTGAGCAATACTACAGTGGAAAGTTGATTGATTTAGGATCTGAAGTTGTGAATCCAATCGGTTGCCAAGATTGTCATGACCCTAAAACAATGAATCTCTCTATTTCAAGACCTGCATTGGTTGAGGCTTATGCTCGTTTGGGCAGAAAAGTGGAAAGTTTCACTCATAATGAAATGCGTTCATTAGTATGTGCTCAATGCCACGTTGAATACCATTTCAAAAAAGAACCAAAAAATTATCTTAATTTCCCATGGGATAAAGGATTTAGTGCCGATTCAATGGAAGCTTACTTCGATGAAATTGAATTTTCTGATTGGACTCACAAAATTTCCCGCGCTCCAATGCTAAAAGCACAGCACCCAGACTACGAATTGTTTATGACTGGTATTCATGCAAAACGCGGTGTTTCATGTGCTGATTGCCACATGCCATATAAAGTTGAAGGTGGCGTGAAATTCACTGACCACCATATTCAAAGCCCATTGAATAATATTGCAATTGCTTGTCAAGTTTGCCATAAAGAAAGTGAAAAAACTTTAGTGCAGGACGTTCTTGACCGCCAAGAAAGAGTTTTGGAAATTCGCAGAATTGCCGAAAAAGCTCTTGCTGCCGCACATATCGAAGCAAAAGCCGCTTGGGATGCAGGTGCAACTGAAGAAGAAATGAAACCAATACTGAAACTTATCCGCCATGCACAATGGAGATGGGATTGGGTTGCTGCTGCAAATGGTGTTGGATTCCATGCACCTGTTGAAGCATTGAGAGTGCTTGGAACATCAGTTCAAAAAGCAGAACAAGCACGCGGCTTGATCAATATTGTACTCGTTAAACATGGAAAATCAATTCCTACTCCATTACCAGACATCTCCACAAAAGCAAAAGCACAAGAATATATTGGTTTGGATATGCCAAAATTAGTTGCTGAAAAAGTTGAATTGCTAAATACATTGGTTAAACAATGGGATGAAAAAGCAAAACAAAGACAAGGCAGTTTGAATACATATCAACAAAAGTAAGTTCTTGAAATTCTTAAGAAGAAAAGCCCTGCAATTATGCGGGGCTTTTTTTGGGATTTTTATTCAAGAGAAAAATTAATTCGTTTAGCCAAATAACTTACACTATTATAATACAAATCATCAGGACAAATATCAATATCATTTTGCCATTCAATAGTTATACCGTTTGTATAAACAGTTTTAAAAATTGACATTTCTTTCAGTGGTTTAAAAGCAGGATGATCTAATAAAATTTCACATCAAAAATACGAGTTTCATTATTGTTGAATTTAATTAGTAATTTGTAATCATCTAAAGGCGTAACTTCAATTGCAGTTGGGCGTAACATATTATTCAAGAAAATAATTTATGGATTAATAATTTAGATAAATTTATAACATAAGATATTGTTCAACTTCTATTCTCAATTTTGGCAAATGTTTAGAAATGATTCCCCATATTATTACATTATCAACTCTATCGTAATTGTGAATTACAAAATTACGAGTATCAACAATTTGCCTTGCATTTTCAAAATTTAGAGTTGAGTCAATTTTCAAAATCATATTCATTGCTTCACCAATGATTTCCAATTCACGTTCAACTGCTCTTCGTAAAATTTTGCTTTCTTCGAATTTAAAAAAATTTCTATTTTCACCTAAATATTCATCTATTGAATCAATTGAAGTTCTAATGTCAAATAAATATTTTTTTAGTTCACGATTCATAAATCAACTCCTTTGTTTCATTTATACTTTCAATGAAATAAGGATTTGATAAACTTCTTTCGGTAATTAAATCAACTTTCCTTCCAAACAAATCACTTAATTTATAATGTAATTCAAAATAATTATCAGTATAATCATCAATACTAATGTTATCATTAAATGAAATTAAAAAATCAATATCGCTATTTTTATTGAATTTATCTGATGTAGCAGAACCAAAAAGATACATCTTATTGATATTGAAAATTTTGCAATACTCATGAAGTTTATCTATTTGGCTAAAGATTATACTTTGCATAATTAATCTGATTATTCTATAAAATTACTAAATTCAAAATCCTATTTTCAAACGAAATGAACTTAGAAATATTTGAATTTGAAGAAAAAATCCCCGCCATTTTCGTGGCAGGGATTTTTTTTACAAATTATTTTATCCAATTTTGCACTTTCAATTCAGGTATTCTTCTAAATTCTTTTTCATTATTGGTTATCAAAACTGAATTGTTACTTAATGCCGTAGCAGCAATAAGCATATCTAATGAACCTATTGGGATACCTTTAATCTCTAAATAAGCCCTAATCTTGCCATAATGTAATGCAGAGTCATAATCAAAATCAATTATTTCCAAAGGTGTTAGAAAATTCATTAAAGCTTCTTGATTTTTGACAGGATTTGAACTTTTCATAACTCCAAATTTGAGTTCAGCTAAAGTAATTGATGATATACCAATACTTCCAATGGGGGATTTCTTAAATTCTTCAAAAACTACAATTGGTTTCTTTTTGATAATATAAATACAAATATTTGTATCCAAAATGTATTCCATCAATCAAAATCCTCCCTGATTTGAATTTCATCACTCTCTCTTTCTTCCATAAAATCAGATGTAAATAAATCTATGCTATCCCATAGGTTTTGCCAAGGATTATTGAATGGAATTATGTATATTGAATTTCCCACTCTTTTCAAGAATACTTTTTTATCCTTAATTGCCATATTCTTAGGGATATTAATTGCTTGAATTCCTTTATGTATTGTAATATCAACAGTTTCCAATTGCATAAATCCCCACTACAAAAAAGTATTTTCAAAAAATAAAACACAAATATACAAATATTTCAGATGATTTCATAAAAAAAAACAGCTATTTTTATAGCAGGTTATTTTAATTTGATACAAGTTTGCTATTATAATACAATTCATCAGGACAAATATCAATATCATTTTGCCATTCAATAGTTATGCCATTAGTATGAACTGTTTCAAAAATCGCTTTTTCTTTCAAAGGTTTAAATGCAGGATATTCTAATAATTTTTTTACATCAAATAATCGAGTTTCATCATTATTAAATTTAATAATTAATTCATAATTATCGCAAGGTTTAACTTCTATCGCAGTTGGACGTAGCATATTATTCAAGCCCTTTAATTTTTAATTTTTCTCCATCTCGGTTCCAAGCAATCCAAGCCGCATTTAATTCATCTGAATGAATTGCAACCCATGCTTCGACCAATTTTTTTTGCTTTGATGGAAAGTTATTAGAACCAGCCAATATTTCACCTTCACAACTTATAACAAGTTCATATTCATTATAATATGCATGTATATGTGGTTTGTTGTGTTTAGATGTATTTTCTGCATACAAATAAATCAATATTCCATAAAATGCTGAAATTAATGGCATAATAGAACCTCTAATTGTTTAAAATTCATAAACTCTTATAAATCATTATATCAAACGAGCTTCAATGTGAAATATTGTTACAAATAATCTATCCCAAACAAACTGAAATCAAGTAAAATAGCTTGATTTCCTAAAACAAAAAAATCCCCACCAATTTCATAGCAGGGACCTTCAAAAAGAATTCGTAATTCTAAATCGATTAATACATTCCGTCCATTCCGCCCATTCCACCTGGCATTGCAGGCATTGGAGCTTCTTTGGATGGTTTGTCAACGATTGTAGCTTCTGTTGTAAGTAATAAACCTGCAACTGATGCAGCATTTTCTAATGCAACGCGACTAACCTTAGTTGGGTCGATAACGCCTGCTTCAAACAAGTCGCAATATTCGCCTGTTCCAGCATTGTAGCCATAAGCGCCTGTTCCAGCTTTTACAGCATTGCATACAACTGATGCTTCTTCGCCGGCATTTGTAACGATTTGGCGAATTGGTTCTTCAATCGCTCTACGAATGATATTAACACCTGTTAATTGATCTTCGTTTGCAGTAACAACTGAATCTAATTTGTGTAAAGTACGCAGATAAGCAACGCCACCACCAGGAACAATACCTTCTTCTACTGCGGCTCTTGTTGCGTGCAATGCGTCTTCTACTCTTGCTTTCTTTTCTTTCATTTCAACTTCAGTTGATGCACCGATTTTCAATACAGCTACGCCACCGCTAAGTTTAGCAAGACGTTCTTGTAATTTTTCTCTGTCATATTCTGAAGAAGTTTTTTCGATTTGAACTCGAATTTCATTAATTCTTTGTTTGATATCTTCGCTTTTGCCAGCGCCTTCAACGATAGTTGTGTTGTCTTTGTCAATGATGATGCTTTTTGCATGACCAAGATAAGCCAAAGTTGCTTGATCTAATTTATAGCCTTTTTCTTCGCTGATAACTGTACCACCAGTCAAAATTGCAATATCTTCGAGCATTGCTTTACGTCTGTCGCCAAAGCCAGGTGCCTTAACTGCTGCAACTCTCAAAGTACCACGTAATTTATTAACAACTAAAGTTGCTAATGCTTCACCTTCCAAATCTTCAGAAATGATTAATAAACCACGACCTGATTGAGAAGTTTTTTCTAAAATT
>JANJUO010000591.1 GCA_024710535.1 bacterium | reverse complement strand
CCCAAAATCCGATTTTGACTTTCTGAAGGATGCAACATTCGAAAAAATCGCAGAAATGTCGCTTCAAATGGCAGAATCTTTCTTGAAAGACTACGAAATTATCAGAAGATATGATACATATTTTATGAATGGGAATAAATTTTTTGAGTATGACGCAAAATATTTGTTCGAACATATTAATTCCGAAGAGGCAATTCCCACTGAGTTGAAGGTTTTGAAAACAGAAACAGAGCACTTCTATTACGATTTTAATATGCACCAATCTTCAGCAAAGAATCAAATTGCCAATGAGGAATTTGCATTTTTCATAAAATCTCTTAAATTTATTTAAATGAATTGGCATTTGGCATACATATTATATATTTACATTTTAATATTTAGATAAAAATTGTTAAATTGTATCTTGTTTGTATGCTAAAATGTTTTTTTTGATAAGTAAATAAAGAGAGAATAAATTTGATGCCTTTGCTTAATATTCAATTGCCCTTTACCAATCCGGTAATAATATTTGCTCTGGTACTTTTTATTATACTTCTTGCCCCAATAATACTTAAAAAATTCAAGATTCCGGGAATTGTCGGTCTAATTTTATCAGGAATGATTATCGGTCCGAACGGCATTCATTTGCTTGAACGCGATAGCAGTATCATATTATTTGGCACAGTTGGACTTCTTTATATAATGTTTCTTGCCGGACTTGAATTAGATCTGAACGATATAAAGAAAAATAAGAATCGCAGTTTGCTTTTTGGCTTTTTCACATTTACAATTCCTTTAAGTATTGGATTTGTGGTTTGTCATTATCTTTTGAATTATAATTTTCTGGCATCTCTATTGATTTCAAGTATGTTCTCCACACATACTCTTGTTGCATATCCGATAGCAAGTCGTCTTGGAATCATTAAAAATCAAGCAGTTGCAGTAACCGTAGGCGGAACAATCATAACGGATGTTGCTGTTTTGCTTGTATTAGCAATAATCACTGCCTCCACAAAGGGTGCATTAAATACCTTCTTTTGGGTAAAATTAATATTATCTTTATCTGCATTTACATTCATAGTATTTTGGGGCTTCCCGAAAATATCGAGGTGGTTTTTCAAAAATATTGATGCAGAAAATCATGCACAATACGTATTCGTACTTGCAATGCTATTCACAGCGGGATTTTTATCCGAGCTTGCTGGAGTAGAGCCGATAATTGGAGCATTTCTTGCAGGTCTTGCTTTGAATAGATTGATTCCACATACATCATCATTGATGGATAAAATAGATTTTGTTGGGAATGCTTTGTTCATTCCATTCTTCTTGATTTCCGTAGGGATGATAATTGATTTGCGAGTTCTTGCCAAAGGCACCGAAGCAATAATTGTTGCAATTGTTTTAACTGTTGTGGCATTGATTACAAAATGGCTTGCCGCATATTTGACGCAAATCTCATTCAAATACACGAATGTGGAAAGACAATTGATATTCGGATTGAGTGCCTCCCACGCCGCCGCAACACTTGCCGTGATTTTGATAGGATTCAACTTGGGAATAATTAACGAAGCCGTGCTGAATGGAACAATTGTTCTAATTTTGATTACCTGCCTGACAAGTTCGTTCGTTACAGAAAATGCCGGCAGAAAACAGGCATTAATCGAAATTGATAATAAAGATGAACTTCAGGAAATTCCGGAACGCATTTTGGTGCCTGTTGCAAATCCGAACAATATTGAAAAATTAATTGAATTTGCAATGTATGTAAAAGACTCCAAATCCGAAGAGTTGATCTATCCTTTATCAATAGTGAGCGATTCAGATTATTCAAATGAAAAATTGATATGGAATAAGAACAAAATTGAGAGCATTGTTCGAAAAGTTTCTCCGCAAAATATCCAAAAAATGCTCATTATTAATAGAATTGATGTTAATACTGCAAGTGGAATTCTCCGAGCAATGAAAGAACTTCTGATAACCGATGTAGTGATTGGTTTGAACGCAAAAATATCTGCTTCTGGCTTATTTTTTGGAAATATGTTGGATAATATACTTGAGAATAGCTCTCAAATGATATTTGTGGTTCGCGATGTTCAGCCATTGAATACAGTAAAAAAACTCTACGTCGGCATACCTGAGAATGCAAATGTTGAAATTGGATTCGAACGTTGCATTTTGAAGATAAGCCATTTAGCAAATCAAATTGGAGCAGAAATTACTTACGGTGGATTTTTGGATGCAATCAATTTAATCAAATTAATTAATAAAAATAAGAAAATATCTCAATCGGTAAATTATATAACAATGGATGATGATGAAGATTTTGTTAGATTGAGCAAAATGGTTACCGATGATGATATGATAATGTTTATCAATTCCAGACCAAAATCAGTTTCCCACGATATGAAATACGAGAATATCATAAATAGATTATCCGAAAAATTATCCAATATAAATTTTGCAGTGGTTTATCCTGAACAGAATCCTGTAATCACCGGCGAAAGCATAACCAAGTATGACATACTTGATTCGTCCCCAATAAGACAGAATATTGAATACATTTCGATATTTAAAGACAAAATCAAAAAATATTTCAAAATTTCAAAGTAAAATAAATTATTTATTTGGATAATTTCAAATTTATAAATAATTTGGGATTGGATTTTTTGCTAAATAATAATTTATAAGTTTTAATATTTTGGAGAAAATATGCCTCAACTAAATGTATCAAAAATTACAACAATAAGTCATCATATTGATGCCGAGCAAGCACTCCACCCAAAAGCAACAGGAGATTTTACTGGATTGATGAATGACCTTACACTTGCCATCAGAATTATTGCAAGAGACGTAAGAAGAGCCGGTTTGAATGATATTCTTGGATTAACCAAAAGCACAAATGTACATGGAGAGCAAGTTAGAAAATTGGATTTATATGCAAACGATGTATTAAAAGCAACTCTTTCGAAGGGAGGACACTTGTGTGCTTTGGCTTCCGAAGAAGATGATGAAATGGTTTTGATTGATGTTGCCAATAAGAAAAAAGCAAAATATGTGATTGTTTTCGATCCTCTTGATGGCTCATCAAATATTGATGTGAATGTAACTATTGGAACAATTTTTTCATTATACAAAAGAATTGACGCCCAAACTGATGAATGTCCAACTGAAGCAGATATTATACAGCCAGGTTATAAGCAAGCCGCTGCCGGCTATGCATTATACGGCAGTTCTACAATTTTTGCATACACAACTGGTCATGGCGTTCATTTATTTACATTCGATCCAACGATCGGTGAATTTATGCTAACTAAGGAAAACGTAAGAATTCCACAAAAAGCGCCTTATTATTCTTGCAACGAGGGTTATTATAATCGATGGGATGAAGGATTCAAACAGTATGTCGATTATTTGAAAATGCCGGATGAAGATTCGGGCAGACCATATACAAGCAGATATATTGGATCGGCAGTTGCAGATATTCATCGCACTTTGCTAAAAGGTGGGATTTACATGTATCCTGCTGATACTAAATCACCAAATGGTAAACTACGTATAGTCTATGAAGCAAATCCTCTTGCAATGATTATCGAGCAAGCCGGTGGTAGAGCGTCCGATGGAAAAAATAGAATATTGGAGATCAAACCTGAAAAAATTCACCAACGCACTCCGCTCATTCTTGGCAGTAAAGAAGATGTTTTTGAATGTGAAATGTTTATGAGAGGCGAGCATCCTTCTCAAAAGAAGTAAATTCACATTAAGATTTTTAACAATTTAATGGAAAAAATTCCGGCTCCGCTCAGTAAAAGCAAATTCACTTGTGCTGAGCGAAGCCGAATAATAAAATATGATTTTTAGTTTATTCTCACAAGAAATTTGAATTAAAATTCTTAACCATTTTTTACCATCTTTATTCACAAATTTCCCAAAATATTTTAAAATCTCAGGTTTAGTGCAAAATAATTTTAATTAATGTTATAACTAAAACATAAAATATTAAATTTTTGTTAATTTTTTTCTTTATTCATTTGCAATATAAAGAATATTTCTTAATTTTGAATGTGAATTTGTAACAAAACGGAGAAATATTTTCTCCAAATTTAAAATAAATATATAATTCGAGGAAATTATGTCAGAAGGTTCATTCAATCCGTTCAAAATGGCACAACAACAATTCGATGCCATAGCTGAAAATTTGGGATTAGATAATGCAACACGTGATTTATTAAGAAATGTAGAACGTGAATTTCATTTTAACATTCCTATCCGTATGGATGATGGTACTTACAAAGTATTTCGTGGCTTCCGTTGCCAACACAATGATGCACGTGGTCCAAGCAAAGGTGGTATCAGATTCCATCCAAACGAAACAATCGACACAGTAAAAGCACTTTCAATGTGGATGACTTGGAAAACTGCTGTTGTTGATATTCCCCTTGGTGGTGGTAAAGGTGGCGTTATTTGCGATCCAC
>JANJUO010000588.1 GCA_024710535.1 bacterium | reverse complement strand
CAGCAGAAGCCAATGAAAAAACAATTCTTAGATTTGGCGTATTTGCTTATCTTGGAATTGAAGAAACCACAGAAAAATATAAACCATTGGAAAGTTATTTGAATAGTGTTCTGCACAACGAAAGAGTAATTCTTGAGATTTTGAGCCAAGACTCCATAAACAAAAGAATCAAAGAAGGCACTATCGATATTGTTACAACCAATCCAACGCATTTTTTGGTTACACGCTCTATGTTTCCTCTTACCGGAGTTATTGCAACAGTTGTCCAAAGCGATAACGATCATCCTTTGGATAAATTAGGCGGTGTAATTGTGGTCAAATCAAGCAATAAACACATAAACAAATTAGAAGATTTAGTTGGGAAAACTATTTCCATTCCGGGATTTGATAATTTGGGTGGATTCAGAACTCAAGCTTATGAGTTATTAAAAAAAGGCATAAAAATAAAAGAGAATGCAAAGTTTATAGAAACTGTTGTTCATCAAACTGCAATTAAAAATGTACTTGCGGGAAAATCTGATGTCGCATTTGTAAGGTCGGGTATCATTGAGAAAATGATTAAAAAAAATGAAATTAGCTTAAGCGACATAAAAATTATCAATGAAATGAGTGAAAAATACTACCCATATCGTTTATCAACTCAATTGTATCCTGAATGGCCCGTTTTTTCTCTTCCTTATGTAAAAGAAGATGCCGTTAGAAGATTTGCTTCGGCATTATATAGTTTGGAGCATACAGATAGTGCCGCAATAAGTGCAGGTATTTATGGCTATACAATTGCATCTGATTATTTGATTGTGGAGGAGTTGTCGAGGGCGCTCAAATTGCCACCTTATAATAAAGAAAAAGAAATTACATTCGATGAAGTTTGGGAAAAATATGACCATTATATCATCACTATAATTTTTGCAATCGTAATCATTATTCTACTATTAATTAGAATTTCTATTTCGAGATCACGTGAGCGAAATCTCAGGAATAGATTTGAACTTTTGCTTTCTGCTATTGGCGAAGGAGTTTATGGAATTGATAAAACAGGAAAGTGTATTTTCGTGAATGATGCCGCAGAAGAGATGATTGGATATAGCAATAAGGAATTGATTGGCAAAGATATTCATAAACTTCATCATCATCATAAACAAAATGGAGAGATCTATATAAGTGATGATTGCCCAATCAGCAAAACCACTATCGATGGATTAACAAGAAGAACTGAAGAATGGTTTTTGAAAGCTGACGGCAGTGGTTTTTACGTGGATTTGATTGTAACTCCGCTTATTGAAGAAAATGAAATTATTGGTGCAGTTGCATCATTCCAAGATATTAGCAGTAGAAAAAAAGATGAAGAAGCTGTTTTGAAATTATCAAAAGCAATCGAGCAAAGCCCTATTTCAGTAATTATTACAAGTCTTGATGGAAATATCGAATATGCTAATACAGAATTTGTTCGAAATAGTGGCTATCAAATTGATGAAGTTATTGGCAAGAATCCAAAGATGATGAAGTCCGGTCTTACTCCAATTTTTGTTTATGAAGATATGTGGAAAACGCTCTCCAGCAAAGAAACTTGGCGTGGTGAATTGCAAAACAAAAGAAAAGACGGAACACTTATTTGGGAAGAATTAACAATTTTCCCTATTCTTGACAAAGATGGAGCAATTTCGAATTTTATTTCTTTGCAAATGAATATTACTGAACGTAAAAAAATGACTGAAGAATTAATCAAAGCAAAGGAACATGCTGAGCAAAGCGATAAACTCAAATCTGCATTCCTGCAAAATATTTCGCATGAAATTCGTACACCGCTTAATGGTATTATTGGTTTTGCTAACTTGCTAAGCTTGGATTATATTGATAAAAATGATGCTCAAGAATACATTAGATTTATAACAAAAAGTGGAACAAGATTGATTGAAACTGTCAACAACATAATTGAAATATCAGAAATTCAAACAGGTCAAATGCCTATTAATCATACTTCATTCCCGTTGAATATAATTTTCTACGATCTTCATGATTTGAATATTATATTGGCTAACGAAAGGCAAAATGAATTGGTTTATGAATTACACAAATCTGATGATGACAGCTTTATTGATCATGACCAAAAAAAGATTTTTGAAATTTTGAGCAATTTGCTTAATAATGCAATTAAATTCACAGAAAATGGCAAAGTTACTTTTGGCTATGAATTCAAAGATAATGAGATTTTATTTTGGGTAAAGGATACTGGCATCGGTATTGATGTTGAGCATCGCGAGAGAATTTTCGAAAGATTCTTCCAAGCAGATGCAACAATTTCAAGAGGTTATGAAGGCACTGGTCTTGGATTGACAATAAGTACCGAACTCGTTAGTCTGCTCGGTGGCAAAATTTGGGTAGAAAGTGAAATTGGAAAAGGAAGCGAATTCTTCTTTACTGTGAAGAAATGACAAACTAATAATCAATTACATTCTCATAAAATTAAAACATAAGTTTTTGATTGATGCGCTATGATATTTGTCGAATTTCATGAGACCGTCATTTCGAGGAGACACTGAAAACTATGTTTTCAATAAAAAGAAAATGACAAATAAATGTGTTGTCATTCCGAACATTGTGAGGAATCCAGTAAAGAAAATACTAAATTTGTTCTGTCGGTTGTAACAACCGACAGAACCAATTAAATCATTTCTGTCTATTAAGCCCTTGACTTGTTGCTTTTACGGCTTGGTTACGGGTGCTAAACAAGCTGGATTCCTCAATACTCGGAATGACGAATCTTACGTTTAGTATAATTTGCCAATGTCGAATTTGATAATGCATGCTTAAAAGCACTGCTTATTTCCTAAGAAATATATCCTGATTTTCGGGTTTTAGTTTCGATAAATCAACAATCATCAAGCCGTCAATTGACTGATTGAAATTTTTATTTACAGCCCAATCCACAAATTTCACTCCGCCATATTCACATAGACCCACATATTTTCGATACAATACAGGAATTGAGAATCCTAAATTTTTCATAGCAATTTTGAATGATTTAAAATCTTCATCTAAATTATTGGAATTGAGAATTGACTCAATTTCAGCAGTAAAATTATTATTCAATTTATATGGTATTAAAGGATTTGCAATTGGCAATTCATACTTATGCCACTTCTTATAATAATAAATAATTAGATTTTTTGTGAATTCGGAATAAGAATTACTTATGCTTACTGCTCCCCATAAATATCTGATTTCAGGATATTTATATAAATACAAGCCAATGCCCTTCCATAAATAAAATAATGCATTGCTTTTCCAATATCTTTGCTGGATAAAACTTCTGCCAACTTCTAAAGAATTAATCAATTCCGGATTCGATTCAAAATTGAGCTCAAACATCGAAGAGTTATACAATCCCGCAATACCATATTTATCAACTATTTGCTTTGTATTTCCCAATCGATAAGAGCCAACAATTTCTTTCTCGACATCATCCCACAAAACTATATGGTCGTAATAATCATCCCAAATATCATAATCCATATCTCTACCGGTTCCCTCACCAACCAATCGAAATGTTTGCTCTCGAAGTCTTGCAATTTCTTTCATAATATATTTAAATTCAGATGAAATCAAATAAACTTTGAAATTTTCTCCAAATTCATCAAGTAATTCTGCTTTTTCTAAATCATACATAATCAGCGCCTTATCGCTTTGTTCTATTATTTTTTTTTCAGTTGGGATAAGCCCTTTTTTGCCTTGCGAAATGTCTATCAAATGCAAATACAGAAGTTTTATTAATGCTTTGGGTTTGATATTTAGATTTTTTAATGTATTATGAGGGATCATATCGCCAATTATAAAATCAATTTTTTTATTTTTTTTATTGAATAATTCCGATGGCAATAGTAGCGTTCCGATAAAACTATGAATGAGCGATAGTATATAAAATTTAATAGAATTTCTGGATTTGATAAAAATCGGCAGAACAGGTGTTTGATGATTTAGCCCAAATCTAATTGCTCCATTATGCCATTTAGTATCTTTGATTCCTTTGAAATTCAATCTTGATACTTTGCCTGCGGGGAAAAATATCACCGCATTACCCTCTTCGAATGCTCGATTTATGCCAACTAAATTACTTCGCTGTGGCTTTGTGGAATACAAATCGAATGGCAGAAAAAATTCCTTTAAATTATCAACTTCCATCAAAATATCATTTACAACAATCTTCACATCTTTCCGGACTTCATAGATCGTTTTTACCAATGCAAGCCCATCAAGCCCACCAAGAGGATGATTTGCAATAATCAAAACCTTGCCCTCACTTGGAATTTTTTTCAAATCATCCATTTTTACTTCATAACCAAATTTCAAAACAGAAAATAATGAATTAAGAAAATCAATGCCTATCTTATTATGATTATTTTCAATAAAATGGTTTATTTTTTCAACTTTTAAAACTTTCTCAAGAATATATATAATTAATTTTATGATAAATTTTGGGTATTTCTCAATTATTTTTGGATTTTTATTTTGCAAAGTCTGAAAAATGTCTATTTTTTTCATTTTCTCAATTGAATATTTATAAAATTTAAATATACAATTTTTTTATTAATAATTTGTTCATAAATTGTTTTTATTTTGTAAAGAATTGATAATAATTTGGTTAATTGGTTAAAATTTTTTAATTTTGGGATAAGTTAAATATTTTTTTAATTTTCATAAGTGATAAATATGAAAAATTATATGTTCTATCTACTTTTTGTTCTTTCTTGGAGTAATTTTTCTTTTTCACAAAATCAAGCAAAACTTGATTCAAAGTCAGATTTCTACAAAGCAATCGAACAAAAGCCATCAAATCCGCTGATTTTCAATCTTGAACTTCCAGCAGATTTCCCAATTATAAAAATTGATACAGTAAACAATCCTGCCCCTGGAAATATATTTATGGAGGTTTTTGATGCAGGAGCATCCGAACTGAATTACATAATGATTTTGGATGAAAAGGGTGAAGTTGTTTATTATAAAAAGCCGCACAATTTGGGTATAGATTTCAAAATGCAGCCCAATGGCTTGTTTTCATATAGTTCAAGAGTAGGAAATGGCGATCAATACCAAGCCGGTCCTGTAAAAGTGCAAAACATTTATGTTCAGCAAATGATTCTTGATGATGAATACAATGTGATTGATTCGGTGCAAACAGCAAACGAATATCTTTCGGATATGCATGATTTTAGAATTTTGCCAAACGGTAATTATTTACTTATTGCTTATGAGCATGTTTATATTGATATGAGCAAAGTGGTTCCCGGCGGCAATCCTAACGCAATCGTTGTTGGAACTGTGATTCAAGAACTTGACAAAGATAAAAAATGCGTTTTTCAATGGAGAAGTTTGGATCATATTCCAATTTTAGCAACCAAAGATGACCCAAGAAAAGCAGTTTTTGAGCACGCTCATGGTAATTCACTTTTTTTGGATAAAGATGGAAATTTGATTTCATCTTTTCCAACAATGTTTGAGATTGCAAAAATTGATATGGTTACTGGTGAATTAATTTGGAGATTTGGCGGTGACCAAAACCAATTTGAAATCACTGGTGATAATCCAGAAGATAAACCATATTACTTCAGAATGCAACATGATGCTAAACTTTTGGATAATGGCAATATGCTATTCTATGATAATGCAGTTCAAAAGAAATCCGGCTGGAGCTCACGTGCTGTAGAATACGAATTCGACCAAGTCAACAAAAAAGCAAATCTTGTTTGGGAATTCAAACATAATCCTCCAGTTTCGGCATTTGCAATGGGCTCGGCACAAAGATTGAAAAATGGCAACACTTTGATCAATTGGGGATTGATATTTCTTGGTAATGCTAAAGGAATGACGGAAGTTACACCGAACAAAGAAACAACTTTCGAAATGACTTTGCCTCAATTGAAGTTCAGTTATAGAGCACAAAAAGTGGAATTACCTGCCTGCAAACCAGTTGTTGAGGTTTCCCTTTTTGAAATGCTGGAAGGCAATACATATATTTTTAACGATAAAAAAGACACCACAAATGTAAAAATTTTGTTTGAAAAACTTGATGCATTCATGTATAATATGCTTACTGTGAAAAAATTTGATTGCACTCCTGTGAATATGGAATTTGAAACAGAAGCACCTGTTATTCTACCGGTTAGATATGTTTTAAATCCACAGTTAATATATTCATCAGAAACAGAAGTTGGCTTTGCCTTGAAAGAATTGCCACCTTACGAAAATGCTGAAAAATTAGTTGTTTATTTCAGACCTGTTGCAGATTCAGGCGTGTTCAAAAAATTGCCGACTAAATTAGATAAAAATGAAAATAGATTAGTTGCAAATTGCACTGATTTTGGTGAATTTATTTTTGGATTCGAGCGTGAAGCCACAAAAATTCTGCCACCAAAGCCAATGCAACCTGCAAACAACAAAGTATTTGCAAACAATTCTCCAGTAAAGATTTCATGGAGTTCAACTGGCAGATACGACAAGTTTAGAATGCAAATTGCTACTGATGATAAATTTGAAAATATTGTTAAAGATTCACTTACTATCACCACTCCAATTATTAGAAATTTTGCGGCAGAAAATAACAAAAAATATTTCTGGCGTACAAAAACAATGTATAGAGAATTAGAAAGTGAATGGTCTGAAACAAGAAACTTCAGTTTTTCTGAGCCATATTTGAAAATGGTTTATCCTAATGGCGGCGAAAATCTAACAAAAGATTCCACATACGTGTTCCGTTGGGATACCAATGTATCAGATTCGGTTTCGATTTTCTTGATGAAAGATGACAAAGTGGAAGCAATTGTAAAAGAAAATTTGCAAAGTTTTTCAAATGCATTTGCTTATAAAATTCCAAAAACTATTACTGCCGATACTCGTTATAAACTTGTTGTAAGTTCCACAAAATCCGATGCATTGCTTACTGAGAGCGAAAACTTCTTTACAATTGGAGATCCATCAAGTGTTTCTGATAACAGTATTGAAAATGAAGATTACCTGACAATTTCACCAAATCCTGCAAAGGAAAATGTTAATATTGAATTCATTGCAACTCAATCCGGCTTCGTGAAAATTTCAATATTTGACAATTTGGGAAATGAAGTAAAATCTATAATCAATAAAGAATTAATTGGTGGAAAATACAGTATTTCAATTAATACAAATGAATTAAGTTCGGGCATTTATTACATTGTCAAAAAGGAAAATAGCAAATCTATTGTAAATAAGTTGATAATTAATAAATAGAAAAATTAAAAAATTAAAACGGGATTTATGAAAATAAATCCCGTTTTTTTTGATAAGCCGAATTAATCTTATTGCAATTTGTCAAAAAAGCAAATATATGTACATCAGACAAAAATGTCTGTTCTACAATATTTTAAGTAGATTAGGCATTCTTGTCTGGTATTATTTGAGAAAATTCGATTTTGCAACAGCATTTGCGAATACTCATAATTTTAACAAGTAATTTTTTCTTTCTTATAAATTATATTTCTTTCCTTTTGATAATTGAGTATAAAATTATAATTGTCTTCAGTTTTGCCAAGATACTCAGGCGGACAAATTCCAATTTGATTGAATTTACCTTCCAAGAATAAATTCACAGCCGAAGTTGCGGCAAATCCTGTTGTGCGAGCCATCGAAGATATTCCGCTTAATTTATCTCGTTTATCGAATAAATCATAAACATATTTAACATTTTGATTATCCTCGATGCCTTCAATAATTATTCTCATAACTGTGAATTCATCATCACTATCGTTTAATTTCCATTTATCGAAAAGAATTTTGGAAGTGAAATCCATTGGCTTGATTTCTTGCCCTTTGATTGAAATTTTATCTTCGCTGAAAAATCCTGCGGCAGAAAAAGCTTTAATTAAATCAATATGACCGGGATAGCGCAGTGTTTTTTCTTTCATATTTGGTATGTTCATTGTTCTCAAAAGAGAGCGTAGCCCATCGGTATTGAATGCTTCAAGCGTACCAACTTCATCAAAATTCATATATTCTATATCAGACATTGCAGGCTTCACAAGAATATGCTCATTTTCTTTGTATCTTGCAGGTCGGGTATATTCTTCAATCACATCTACAGGCGAGAATGGTGCTTTATATTGGAAAGGAAATGTTCGTGCAAAAGGCAAGCCGCCCACATAATATTCAAAATTATTGATTTTCATTCTTTCATAATGATAGCTCAAAATGAAATTCGGCATTCCAGGAGCAACTCCGAAATCCACTATCGCTGTTACGCCTTTTTCTTTTGCAAGAGCATCAAGACCAAACAAATCTTCAGGAAAAAATGAAATATCAATAATATTTTTTCCTGCCGAGATTACTGTTTCAACAGTTTTATAGCCCATAAATCCCGGAACTGCTCCAACAACTAAATCAAAATTAGCAACAATTTCGGCAACAATTTCAGTTTTAGATAAATCCGCTTTGATTGTTTTTATGCCAAAATCTGCCTTTAATTTCACTAATTCATATTCATTAATATCAACTGAAGTAACATCGTATTTGGTTGATAAATCTCGAGCAATTGCTTTGCCAACCATACCGGCACCAAGCACAACAATTTTTGCCATTTTTTTAACCTTTTGAAATTAAACAAAAAGCAAATTTAACAATAAATATCCTGTAAATCTCCATAAAATCGAATAATTTGCTTTAAATTTTTCATTGAAAATAATTCTTTGTTTTGTTAAGTATAAAAGTTTTAATAATTTAGATTTTTGCAAATGATGATTTTCGGAAAGAATGAGTTTTTTAAAGAATTGGTCGGATAAAGAGATACTTTCGCTTGGATTTATCAAGGGAATTAATTCTGCAAGGCAAATACAAATTGTCGAAAAGTTTAGTTCATTAGACGAATTTTTGAAATCGGAACAACTTTATAAATTTTCAAAAATTCAATCAGATGAAATTTTTGGCACTAAAAATGATAATTTAGATTTTGCAGAGCGTCAAATTGATTTATGCGAGAAGAATAAAGTAAAGCTAATTTCTATTTGGAACGAGAAATACCCCGATTTATTAAAGCAAATCAGTTATCCACCTGTTATGCTTTTTGTTAGAGGCGAACTGCAAAATTCGGATGCAATGGCTATTGCAATTGTTGGAACGAGGCATAGAAGCATATACGGGAAAATGGTAACCGAGAAATTTTCCGAATCATTTTCGAGAAATAATATAATAGTTGTTAGTGGACTTGCTTACGGAATAGATACGGATGCCCATTTATCAACTATAAAAAGCAACGGCAAAACTTATGCTGTGATTGCGTCTGGCATCGACCAACTTTCTCCTGCAATTGCAATCAAAAATGCAGAGAAAATTGTTGAGAGCGGTGGAGCAATTGTTTCCGAATATCGCTGTGGTGTGGCAGCCACTCTTGGCTCATTCCCACAACGAAACCGAATAATCTCCGGCATAGCCAAGGCAACTGTAATAATTGAAAGTGGCATCAAGGGCGGCTCCTTGATAACTGCAAAAATGGCTATCAACGAGAATAGAGAAGTTTTTGCCGTTCCGGGAAATATCAGTTCGAAAACTTCGCAGGGAACTAACTTGCTGATTAAAAATACTGCGGCAATTCCTGCTCTCTCTCCTGAGCAAATTATGGAAGATATGGGTTTGAATCAACAATTATTCAGCAATAAAAAAGAACAAAAAATTGTATTTGCTAATGCAATTGAAAGAAAAATTTACAATAGTTTGGGTGATGAACCAATGCACATTGATACAATTGCCTCCGTTACAGGCGTGGAAATAACCGAAATTTTGGTTAGATTGCTCGAAATGGAATTTAAATCACTAATCAGACAATTACCCGGCAAGCAATATGTAAGGGTAATTTAACAATATATTTGAGAAATAAAATGGATTTTAAAATTGTTTACAACGAATTTCTTGAATCAGTTGAAAAAAGAATCAAGGAATATATTTTTGAAAAAGAACCAAAAAATCTTTACGAACCAATTTCATACATAATGTCCTCAGGTGGAAAGCGAATCCGCCCAATTTTAACAATGATTGCCTGTGGAGTGGTTTCCGAAAAGCCATATATGGCTCTAAATGCTGGAGTTGCACTCGAAATTTTGCATAATTTCACTCTTGTTCATGATGATATTATGGATGATTCTCCAATGAGAAGAAATAGGCAAACTGTTCACGTGAAATGGAGCCCAGCTATTGCTATACTAACAGGTGATGCAATGATTGGTTTGGCGTATCGACTTTTGCCTTCTGATGTGCATCATAAGAGAACAGAAATAATTCTACAAACTTTCACTAATGAAATTATCGAAGTTTGCGAAGGGCAGGTTCTTGATATGGATTTCAATAGTAGAAAAGAGGTTTCTCTTGATGAATATTATAAAATGATAGACAAGAAAACTGCAAAATTACTCGAGGCATGCGTTGTGATTGGTGCAAATCTTGGTAATGCAAGTACTTTCGAGGTTATTGCTTTGAGAAAAATCGCACACAATGTTGGGATTGCGTTCCAAATTCAAGATGATTTGCTTGACCTAACTGCAGATGTGCAGAAATTAGGAAAGAGAATTGGTGGCGATATTATCGAAGGCAAGAAAACGTATTTTGTGATTAAAGCAAAAGAATTGGCAACTGAACCGGATGATATTGCTCTATTGAGCAAATTTTATGATGAAAATGGCTTGGATGAATCTTACGTTCCAAAGATGGTGTCTTTATTTGAAAAACTCAATTTGTTCAATATTGCAAATAATGAAATTAATAATTTCTTCGATAACGCATATTCGCAATTTGAATATTTGAAAGTAAATCAATATACGGAAATGCTTTTATGGCTATTGAATTCTATCCAAAATCGAAAATTCTAAAAAAATAAGGATATTCCGAATTAAACGGAATATCCTGTTAATAAATTAATCAAGGCATCCGGCTCATAAGGCTTTGAAATAAACGAATTAAAACCGGAATTGAGTGCTTTTTGCTGATCGTTTTCGTCTGAATACGCAGTTTGGGCAATTATTGGCAGATCAGATTCGAATTCTCTGATAACTTTTATTGCTTCGAATCCATCCATAACCGGCATTTTCAAATCCATCAATATAATATCATATTTTTTATTTTTAGCCATTTCGACTGCTTTTTCGCCATTTTGAGCCCAGTCAGATTTTATACCTAACTTTTTCAGAATCGAAATCAAATAATAATAGTTGGTTTCTTCGTCCTCGGCAATCAAGATTGATAGATTTTCTAAAGAAGTAGATTTTGTAGGTGATACCACTTGAATTATATTTTCGGCATCTGTAATTAATAAATTTTCCTTAAGTAGCAAAGTAAAAGTTGATCCCTGATTAACGGTTGATTCCACTTCGATATTTGTTCCCAGCAAATGAGATAATTTCTGCGAAATAGAAAGCCCAAGCCCAGTTCCACCAAATTTTTGATTAGTAAATGCTTCATATTGCCAGAATCTATCGAATATTTTTGTGATATATTCATTGGGGATACCAATTCCTGTATCGCTTACTTTTATATATAATTGATTGTCTTTGATAACGAAATCCAAAGTTACAGAGCCGGAATTTGTAAATTTGAATGCATTATTGAGTAAATTAACCAAAATTTGAATTAATTTTCCTTTGTCGGATTTGATATAAATATCTTCGCATTGATGACACGAGTTAATATTGAAAGTTAAATTTTTGATTGCAGAAGTTTTTTCATAAATCGGCTTGATATTAGAGATAATATCGCTCACTTTGAATGTTGAGAAGTTGAGTTTCGAGATACCGCTTTCAATGCTCGAGAGTTCAAGCACATCGTTAACTATATTCAGCAATCTTGAGGAAGAGCCAAGAATCATATCAATATATTCCTTACGCTCATCAACTTCTAAATCATCAAAATCTTTTAATAGAGATGTAAATCCCATTATGCCGTTAAGCGGAGTTCGTATCTCGTGTGACATATTTTGCAAAAATGATACTTTCAATTTTTCGCTTTGTTCGGCTTTATTTTTTGCATCAACCAACTCTTTTTCGTAGATAATTCGCTCTGTTATATCTTGTATATTGCCAAACATTCTATTTGGAATACCTGAATCTGTGTAACTTATTAGCCCCAAACCATGAACCCATCTAATCTCGTTGTCATTTTGTCTGATAATTCTATAAATTTTGTCGAAGTTTAATTGCTTATTATTTATTAAACTAACTAAATAATTATTCATCATTTGTTTATCTTCGGGATGAATAAGCTGAATCCAGCCTTCGATATCGGTAGCGTAATATTTATTTATACCAAAAATGGAATTCAACGCATCCGAACTTTCCCATTTTTGAGTTGCAAAATTCAAATCATAATGCCCGATAGATGATAATTTTTGAGATTCTCGCAACAAAAATTCGTTCTTTCTTAGTGCTTCTTCCGATTTTACAATTTCTGTAATGTCCTGATTAATGCCATAAATCTTGGAGATTTTGCCATTCAAATCCTTAACTACATAATATAAAACACTTATATAACCAACGTCTCCATTAGGAGATAAGAATCTGTGTTGTAATTTTACTGAATTTGAGAAATTATTATTATCCTCTTGTATAGTTTCTTTAGTATTTTTTACTAATAACACATCATCAGGATGGACAAAATATTTCAAATACTGTTCGAAATTCAATTCAAAACTGCCAATTTCAGCAAAACTCATTTTGTAAAGTTTATAAAATTGGTCATTAAATAAAAATTTGTCATTAATGAAATCATATTCCCAATGACCCAATTTTGCCATTTCAAGTGCTGTAATTAATTGAACTTCAACCTTTTTTAAACGCTCTTCGCTGAGAACAAGGTCAGTTATATCCTGCACTGTTCCCAAAGAGCGAGTTGGATTATCATCATCATACTCCGTTCTGCATCTTTCGTTAACATATTTAATTTCGCCGGATGGCATTAGCAATCTATGTGTTATTTCATAAGGTAGTTTGTTTTTGATAGATTTTGTATATGCTTCATTAACCATATCTCTATCTTCGGGATGAATTGCATTCAAAAAGGCAGAATACGATGCTCCGAATTCACTTTTATCAATTTCAAAAATATTAAATATTTCATCAGACCAAATCAGTTCCATTGTTTCGATATTCAATTCCCAATGACCAATTTGAGAAAGTTTTTGAGCTTCTTTTAATTTTTTCTCACTTTCGATAATTTTTTCTTCAGCAAGCTTTTTCTCAGTAATATCGCTAAATATTCCCAAAACACCAAAAACCTCATCCATTTCATTAATCAAAGGTACTTTTGTTGTATTTATCCATTGTTTTTTGCCATCTGCAGTGATAAGTTCTTCAACGATATTGTATTTAGCTTCTCTGGTTTTCATTACGTTAAAATCATCTGCTCTATATAAATCTGCAAATTGATTCCAAGGCATTTGATAATCATTTTTGCCGATAATTTGAGCCGAAATAAACATACCTGCACTTTTAGCAAATGCGGCATTACAGCCAAGAAAATTCCCCTGCAAATCTTTCCAAAATACTGATTCAGGAATTGAATTCAACACAATAGAGAGCATTATTTGCTGTTTTTCCAAATCGCGTTCAATCTTTTTTCTATCTGAAATATCCCGAATAAAAGCATAGAGTTCATTTGGAACAATACTTGGAAAAGTATTCACTTCAACATCAAAAATTTCACCGTTTTTCTTTTTGTGTTTGGATTCGAAAACTTTGCTCCCAACTCTTTGTATTTCATTAGAACGCTCGCCAAATTCCCTTTTTGGTTGCTGAACATCAAATTCAAAAATGTGCATTTTAAGAATTTCTTCTTTGCTATATCCACTCAATTCCGAATAGCGATCGTTCACTTTGGTAATTTCTGCATTTTTCCCAACGTTCCAAAAGCCGTCATTTGAATTTTCTATCACAGTATGATAAATCAATTCAGACTCTTTACGCTTAAGTTCTTTGATGCCAATTTCGGACATCATATCAATTAGATTTTTTACAAATTGCAGGTAATCTTTGATATTCTGGGTGCTTGCTTGATGAGTATTATTTTCGCTAATTAAATTAAGATTAACTTTTTCATTGATTATCTGGAATTGACCGGTAATAAAACAGCCATAATATTGTTCTTCAATAATAATGGGATATGCAATATTATCAAAACCACCAAGGCATTTGTAACTAATCCCCTCGGTATTTCCGACATAACTCTCTCTTAGACTTTTGGAGATTTTTTTGCATTCATCAATACAATTATTTTCATCAGAATTTAGATATTTGCAAGTATCGAGCCATCCGATTCTCAAAATAGGCTCATCGTTTGAGTCGAAAATCACAGTTGGAAAGTTGCAAAGTTTGTTGAAATTAACTAATAAAGTCTCCAATTGATT